>NZ_DAOMOZ010000146.1:0-12642 GCF_035444585.1 Agriterribacter sp. | reverse complement strand
GCGCATAAGCTTGAGTATTACAGGTATAATCCTGCCTATACAATTTTTTTGCATATTTTTACTGAATTATATGTTAGAGATGCGTAATATCCCGTTGGCTTTCCACAACTTTCGGGCTACTACAATTTTTGGTAATACGTATAATTTCATGCCCGGATATTTGCAGTATCCGGGTTTTATTTATACTAAGTTGGATGACTGTGTAATTGTTCCATAAGCATGTGCTGGTTTATTAAAAAATGATATTTACTGGTAATGTTATTTCAACCGCGTTATTCAGGACATCCTTTGCCATTGATAAAAAACTCATTATTGTTTTTCTGAAGGTCGCCATTCACTGAGATTGCAATAGGTTCTAATGTATCCTGAAGATCATCGGTAACATAAAAGTTTGCCGTAACCTTGCATTCTCTTATCTCCCGGGCAACCTGAATATTTACTCCAAAGTACTCCTGCAGATCATCTATCAGTTTCTGCAGTCTTTCATTCTTATATACGAACTCGCCTTCTTTCCGCTTCAGCATATTGGGCGCAGCAACGGTATCGGCATCTTCTTTTATAAAGCGGTCTGTATTTTTATCAAATACGGCTTTTTGATTGGCCGCTATTTCTACATTTTCTATTTTATCATGCATCGCACCCAGATTGCTGAGCTTCACCTTGCCCGTTACCACCATCACCGCGATCTTCTTCTGGTTGTGGTAAGCCTGGATATTGAATGAGGTGCCGAGTACTTTTGTCTGAATATTATCGCTGGTTATAATAAACGGATTTCTGGCATCGTGGGCCACTTCAAAAAAAGCCTCTCCGGAAAGCTTTACTTCCCTGGTACCGCCTCCAAAAGCAGAAGGATACTCAAGCACTGTAGACGGGCTTAACCAAACCTGCGTACCATCGGGCAGGCGGACGGTTTTTCTTTGTGCCGTTCCGGTGCTGACCTCAACAGCCGGCGCACGGATCTCCTGTTTGGCCACCTCTTTCTTCCCACCCGTTTTGTAACCGACCAGGTAAACCGTCAGCATGCATACTGCTATTGAAGCGGCAGCAATGCTTACCCGTTTCAGCCTGTGTCTTTTCCGGGCAACAGGCACATATATTCCGGTATACGCTTCTTTTGCCAGGACAGACTGCAAAATAGCGTCTCCCGATTCCACAGGCAGTTCCATTTCATCATTGCTTTCAGCCATCATATCACTGATCAGCTTTTTTAAGGCCTCATCATTCTCTCCCTGCTTTATTAAAAGCATCAGCTCTTCCTTTTCTATTGGCGTATATTCCTTATTTATATACTTATGAAATAAATACGCTAACCGGGAGCTGTGCATATAATTTTTTAAATTTAATACGGTAGTTAAACAAATTGCCTTGCTTTAAGAGACTCCTTTATTGCTGAAAAGGGTTAGTGCCCCCGCAATTTTGTTACAAAAAATAAAAAGCTATCAATAGTATAGCAGGACTATCCATGTGTGCAATACAATACGCACGGATGTTTTTCATGGCTTTGGCAAGATGTATTTTTACGGTTTCCGGGGAGAGATTTAAAAATGCCGCAACCTCTTCTTTTTTATAGCCCTTTTCTTTAATGAGATGATATACCTTATTTTGCTGGGGTGGCAGAGCATGCAGTGCTCTTTTTATGATCGTTTCCGTTTCTTTTAATAATATACTTTCTTCTGTATCATTGGTAAGAAAACGGGCCGGATCAATTTCATTGATACCGCGACTGGCGTTCACAGCTTTACGTTTAAATAATGTAAACATGTGATTGCGGGCAACCGTGTAAAACCATGCGCTGAAATGTTCTATGCCGGGAAGATCTTTTCTTTTTATCCACAACTTCATGAATATTTCCTGCACTGCCTCTTCAGACATTGCGTGCGACTCCGTGAGTTTATACGCTATTGTGTAAATTCTATTTTTATAGTAATTGAACAAACAGGTAAAAGCCTGCGCATCATCGCGGGCAATGCGTAAGAGCAGTTCTCTTTCATTATGTAAACAAGCAGTCAGCAATCTGTTTTGATTTTTTGGGATGATGAAAAAAACATTGCTGTAATCCTGTACAATATTAACAAACAATACATTGCTTTTGCCGGATTTTATTTTTTTCTGTTTGATCAGCAAATATATCAGCCCAATGTTACTACAATATTATTTGCAAAAAAACATATAGCCGGCGCCGGCATCATATAAACAAACCCCATTCATCTTCATATTCATCTTTTCTGAATGTGGCTACCCATGTTTTAAACAGTTCGCGAAAGACGTCCATTTCCAGCTCAATAGCTGCAGCATACTTTTCTTCGCCTGCGCCTACCATTGCGGTAAAATTAACCTGCTCCATCAGTTCGCGGCAGTTATTGCGGATGATGGAAGCGTTTTCCATTTTTAACACATACTCATCAATACCCGCAGCCCCGATAATTTTAGGCGCTACAATGAACAGGTTTTGCCAGATGAGCTCTTTGTTTTTTTCGGCATGATCGTATTCTTCTGAATCCTGCAGGGTTTCGCAATACGATT
This sequence comes from Agriterribacter sp., assembly GCF_035444585.1. Classification (GTDB taxonomy): domain Bacteria; phylum Bacteroidota; class Bacteroidia; order Chitinophagales; family Chitinophagaceae; genus Agriterribacter. The sequence goes on along the minus strand of NZ_DAOMOZ010000146.1, from coordinate 10,119 downwards.
CAACAAACAAAAAAATATCTCTCCATTTGTTGTATAGTTTTTTTGCCGCTTCAAGCTGGGCAGCCATTTTCCACTCCTCACCCTCATACCTGCGTTGCAGCATGCGATGATCATCCCATTCGGGTAAACTGTGCATGTCGGTAATATCCATATGCCGTGTATTACTGAAGTCAGATCGTTTGATCGCTATTGCCGGAAATCTAAAATCAGAAATCAAAAGTACTATAGAAATATCTCTGCCGCTTCTTTCCAGCTATTGATCCTGTCGTAACCCTTTTCACCGGTATTGTGCGCGGCGCTGTATAAATAGGACTTGCCTTTAAAATGAACAAGATTACGTGTATGATCATCAATCATATAATCGCCTTCTATCATCCGCTTATCGCCGCAAAATACTACCTGTCGCCAGGTTAAAAACGGCAGGTGCTCATTCAGCCAGTCTAATTTATCGTTCAATGAATTGGGGAATTCCATTGCTGCCGATACAATAAATACCTCGTATCGCTCATTCAGTTGCTTTACTACTTCCACACAGCCATCCATCACAGACAGGTTCCTGAAAAATCCGCGGCTGTGCAGCCTTTTACGTATTATATTTAAGTGCTGCTCAGGGAAACCGGTCTGCCACGATCCTTTCATTTTGGTAAAATCCACTTCCAGTCCGTATTCCTTTTTATACCAAGCAATCATTCCACCCATCGTATCGCACATCACCTCATCCATGTCAATAATTATTCTTTCCATATTATGCTGCTATAAGATACAAATTAGCGTTAAGACGGGCAAATTATAGTGAATAGTGAACAGGCAGTAGTGAATCTACGTTCCGCTGTTCGCATCTCTCCCGTGAAACCGATTACATTCACTATTCACCACTCACTTCTCACTTCTGTTAAGCCCGAAGCCGTAAATCCTAAATCCGAAGGAATACACTCGGATCTCCCCTCTCACTTCTCACATTTCTCTTCTCACGCCTGTTAAGCCCGAAGCTATAAATCATTGTTGTCCGGTAAAAGTAATAAAAGCCTTCAGCAACCTGATTTGCCTCACCCCAACCCCTCTCCGCCCGGAGAGGGGCTAAAATACTCTCCTATATTGACTTTCATTTAATTTTCAAAAACTTTCTCCGGACAATAATAGCTATAAATCCGAAGGAATACAAAGGATCCATTCACCTTTCACAATTCACTTTTCACCTTCTCACTTCTCACGTTTCTCCTCCCACGTCTGTTAAGCCCGAAGCCGCAAATCCTAATTCCGAAGGAATACAAAGGATCCATTCACCTTTCACAATTCACTTCTCACCTTCTCACGTCTCACCTTTCTCTTCTCACTTCTGTTAAGCCCGAAGCTATAAATCCTAATTCCGAAGGAATACAAAGGATCCATTCACCTTTCACAATTCACTTTTCACCACTCACCACTCACTATTCACCACTCACTATTCACAACTCACTATTCACAATTCCCAGCTCTTCTTTCAAAAACATGCCGGTATAGCTTTCACCACATTGGATCAACGCTTCCGGTGTTCCTTCAAACAATATTCTTCCGCCTCCGTTGCCGCCCTCAGGACCAAGATCAATAATATGATCGGCAACTTTAATTACATCAAGATTATGCTCAATAACCAGCACGGTATTGCCCCTGTCAACCAGTTTATTCAGCACCACAAGCAGATGCCGTATATCTTCAAAATGCAATCCTGTGGTGGGCTCGTCTAAAATGTAAAAGGTTTTACCGGTATCTCTTTTTGCAAGCTCGGTTGAAAGCTTAACCCTCTGCGCTTCACCGCCGCTGAGGGTAACTGCACTTTGTCCTAAAGTTATATAACCCAGTCCTACCTCATGCAACACTTTTATTTTACGGTACAGGTAAGGAACGTTCTGAAAAAAATCCACCGCTTCATCTACGGTCATGTCCAGCACATCACTTATGGATTTTCCTTTATAACGTATTTCGAGCGTTTCCCTGTTGTACCGCTTACCCTGGCATTTTTCACAGGGCACATACACATCCGGCAAAAAGTTCATTTCAATTACGCGCATACCGCCACCTTCACACACATCGCATCTTCCGCTTTTTACATTAAAGGAAAACCGCCCCGGGTTATAACCCCGTATTTTGGCTTCGGGCACCGAAGCAAACAGTTGGCGGATATCGGTAAAGAACCCGCAGTAGGTAGCGGGGTTGCTCCGCGGCGTTCTGCCTATAGGCGACTGGTCAATTTCAATTACCTTATCTATATGTTCCAGTCCTTTCACAGATGCATACCGGAGCGGCTGCATTCTTGAACCATAGGCATGCTTGCTCAGGATCGGGTATAAGGTTTCATTGATGAGCGTTGATTTTCCACTGCCGCTCACTCCTGTAACCACAATAAATTTTGCCAGCGGGAATTTTACATTCACGTTTTGCAGGTTATTGCCGCCGGCGCCTTTTAATTCAAGTGTTTTTCCATTTCCCCGGCGGCGTTCCTCCGGGATCCTGATCTGCCGGCGACCGTTAAGATAGGAAGAGGTCAATGTGTTTAATTTCAGCAATGCCGAAGGCAGGCCCTGCGCCACTATTTTTCCGCCATAAAAACCTGCACGGGGACCTATATCCACCAGGTAATCAGCTGCCAGCATAATGTCTTTATCGTGTTCCACCACCAGCACGCTGTTGCCGATATCGCGCAGGTTTTTTAAAGCAACGATCAGCCGGTGATTGTCGCGCTGGTGCAGCCCGATAGAAGGCTCATCCAGTATATAGGTGATGCCCTGCAACTGCGACCCGATCTGCGTGGCCAGCCTTATCCTTTGCGATTCGCCGCCGCTCAGCGTGCGCGAAGGCCGGTTGAGCGTAAGATAAGTAAGACCCACATCCAGTAAAAAGCCCAGCCTTTCCCTTATTTCCTTTATCACATCTTTGGCGATGGCGTTCTGCTTATCAGACAATCTTTCTTCTATCCCGTCAAACCATTGCATCAAAGCATCCAGGTTGAGCTCGCACAATTCAGCAATATTTTTGCCATCTACCTTAAACCAAAGGCTTTCTTTTTTAAGACGGGCTCCGCCACAGGCATCACAGGCTTTCAGTTCCATGAACTTTTCTGTCCACTGCTGTATGCTTTCACTTGTTCCGGCGGAAAACCATCTTTTCAACTGGTTAACAATACCTTCAAATGTGGTCGCATATACCTGTCCGTTACCATTTGTATCATCGAAATTCAGGTTCATCTCCACAGACCCCGCTTCATCCCCGTAAAGCAGCAGGTTCATCGCTTTTTCCGGCAGATCTTTCACCGGCTTATCGAGACTGAATTTATTTTTTTTAGCGAGCTGCTGCACCTGCTTAAAACTAAAAGACTCTTTTTCTTCTCCCAGGGGAGCTATAGCACCTTCATTAATGCTGCGGTTATGGTCGGGTATCACTTCATTCATATTTACCTGGTATACCGAACCCAAACCTTTGCATACCGGGCACGCTCCATACGGAGAATTGAAGGAAAAACTATTGGGCGATGGTTCTTCATAAGAAATGCCGGTGTCTTCGCACATCAGCATCTTAGAATAAGAAGCCTCAGGTGCTGATGATTTTGAGCCGGCATCACCAACGACACTTACAAAGAGAAGGTCTTTTCCCAAACGCAGTGCCTGCTGTACGCTCTGGCTGATACGTACCTTAAATTCGTCATCTGCTTTCAGGCGGTCAACCACCACTTCTATATCGTGGATTTTATAACGGTCAACCTGCATTTTGGGAGAAAGGTCTTTTATTTCACCATCCACTCTTACTTTTAAAAAACCCTTTTTGCGGATGTCTTCAAACAGCTCACGGTAATGTCCTTTGCGGCCCCGTACCAGCGGAGCCAGGATAGAAATCTTTTGTCCTTTGAACCGCTTAAAAATATTTTCCACGATCTCTTCCTCGCTCCATTTTACCATTCTTTTACCCGTATTGTAAGAATAGGCTTCCCCTACCCTTGCATACAGCAGCCTCAGGAAATCGTATACTTCCGTTACGGTACCTACAGTGGAACGGGGATTTTTATTGGTGGTTTTTTGCTCAATGGAAATAACAGGCGAAAGCCCCGTGATCTTATCTACATCCGGTCTTTCCATATCGCCGATAAACTGCCTGGCATAAGCACCAAAAGTTTCCATGTAGCGGCGCTGTCCTTCTGCATAAATGGTATCAAATGCCAGTGACGACTTACCGCTGCCGCTGATACCGGTAATGACCACCAGTTGGTTTTTGGGAATGCTGATATCTATATTTTTGAGGTTGTGTACCCTTGCGCCAAATACTTCTATATTTTCGTGTTCAGATACCACGGTATCGGCGACCGGCACTGGTTTTTGCTTTGCTTTTGCCATAAAAGATAGCGAAGATACTAAAAAAAGTAGCAAAGGTATTTTATCTTAAATCCATTTTCATATTATCAACATTCCTGGTTTATGGTTTGTTGTTTATTATTTCCCGCGGTCTGACGCTCCTTCGTCGGATGCCTACCGCTTTCATTCATTTTCATATTTTCCACACTTCCACATTTTCCACATTACCCGCGATCTGACGCTCCTTCGTCGCGTGCCGACCGCTTCTTCTTACCTCCTCATCTTAAACACCACGGCATGCTTACCCTTCCATTTATTCCTGACCAGTGAAGGAATTTCAATGACGGTATTGCCGTTTTCCACTTTCCATTTGAGCCTGGCACCGCTGCCCAGCAAGCTGATCCTGGCTTTGGCGGGAGCCTCGAACTTTTGCAAAATCACTTGCGCCGGAAGCTCAACATTATCTTTGTCTGATAAATAAAAAGCATATTGCGTTTTTTCATCTTTAGACTGGGTAAAATGTATATTGCCAGATTCATACGGCATTAATGGTTTGGAGCCGTGTATCGCTTCGCCATTGATTTTCATCCATTCGCCTATTTCCTTTAATCGCTCGTAGGCCACCGGATCCCAATCGCCATCCGGCCCGGGACCAATATTCAGCAGCAGGTTCCCACCGCGCGATACGATCTGTATCAGCATTTGTATGATCCGGCGCGCAGATTTGTACTTATCATTTGGCACATAGCTCCAGGAGTTGCCCATCGTTATGCAGCTTTCCCACGGATAGGGCAGCAATTCGTGCGGTACTTCCTGCTCGGGGGTAGTATAATTTTCATAAGGGCCGGTTACGGTTCTGTCTACAATTAATAATCCCGGCTGGTAGCTTCTTGCCATTTCAGCGATCCGTTTCATATCTATGTCTTGGTTGGTTTTTATTCCGCGCTGCCATTCCACCGTGGTGTCAACGGTAGATAATGGTCGCACCCAACCGCCATCCAACCAAAGAATATCTACTTTACCATATTCGCTCATCAGCTCTTTGATCTGGTTATATGTAAAATTTTTAAAAGATTCCCAGCGTTCGGGATATTTGGTGGGCTCATAATTTACATTCCTGTCTTTGGGCGGAAAATAAGGCCACCAGTAATCTTTACTATGCCAATCGGGTTTGGAAAAATAAGCTCCTATAGCAAAACCCTGGTTCCTGAAAGCATTAAAAATTTCTTTGGTTACATTGCTTTTGGGGTTTTTTGAAAAGGGTGTTTTACTGTCTGTAATTTTATAATCGGTTTCTTTTGTGTCGAACATGCTGAAGCCATCGTGATGCTTGGTAGTAAAGATCATATATTTCATACCGGCATCTTTGGCTGCGTCTACCCATTTCTGCGGGTTGAACTTTACGGGATTAAAAGTGGTCTGTAAATTTTCGTATGCCTTCACGTATTCAAAATAATTTTCAGCGTACGGGCCTCTCCGCTGTGTCCATCCCTCATCTTCGGGGCAAATGCTCCAGCTTTCCACGATGCCCCACTGGCTGTAGGTTCCCCAATGCATGAACAAGCCGAATTTCATATCCTGCCACCGGGCAATGCTGTTCAATACAGCTGTATCGGTGGGCGGAACATATTTTTTATACTGGGCAGTTGCAGAAATACAACCTGTAAATAAAGCAACGGCAATTAAAAAATATTTCATCTTGGTATAGTATTTAAATGGAGAAGAAACTGTGGCTGTCAAAGATAAAGTTAAATAAATCAAGACTGTAAATTCGATTATAGATAGGTTTACATTGTGTTGGGGTTTATCTTTTCTCCTGACACATAGGCACATAGGTGCACATAGTTTTTCTTATTCTTCCTATTGTGTTCCTATATTTCTATTGTGTCTATGTGTTTGGTTCTTATTTACCACATAGGATCATAGGCACATAGGTGCACATAGTTTTGCATTCCCTATTGTGTCCTATATTCCTACTGTGTCAATGTGTTCAGTTTTTACCACATAGGATCATAGACACACAGGTGCACATCGTTTTGCTGTGTTCCTATGCCCTACCGTGCCAATACGTTTTCTCTTTGCAGGACGCATTTTCAGGAATAATATTTTATATTGCGTTTTCATTAAAAATTATCATCACCCATGAGCAATCAGAAAAGAAGAACATTCCTTAAACTTTCGGGTATGGCAGTTACGGCAGGCGCTTTACCATTCAATATCATAAATGCAACGCCTGCTTATAAAAAGATGAATGCAGATACCCTCAAAGTTGGGCTAATCGGTTGTGGAGGCCGCGGCAGCGGGGCAGCCAGCCAGGCACTGTCTGCCGATCCCAATGTAGTGCTACATGCTATGGCAGATATATTTGGTGATCAACTGGAAAAATCACTTGGCAATCTTAAAGAAATACATGCCGACAAAGCGAATGTAAGCCCCGAACACCAGTACATAGGATTTGACGCTTACAAGAAAGTGCTGGCATCGGGTGTGGATGTGGTGATATTGGCCACACCTCCGGGTTTCCGTCCCTTACATCTTGAAGCTGCTGTAGAAGCGGGAAAACATATTTTTTGTGAAAAACCGGCTGCCGTTGATGCTCCTGGTATAAGAAGGATACTGGCCGCTGCTAAAAAGGCGAAAGAAAAAAACGTGAGCATCGTTTCAGGATTTTGCTGGCGCTTTCATGAACCCAAAAGAGCCACTTTCGGAAAAATTGTTGACGGCTCCATCGGGGAAGTATCGGCTGTATATAATACATACAATACCGGCGCCACGTACAGAAGCTGGAAGCCCGAAGATCCGCAGCTTCAATCGGCCGAATGGCAGTTGAGGAACTGGCCCTTTTTTAACTGGCTTTCGGGCGACCACATTGTAGAACAGGCTGTACACAGCATAGATATGATGAGCTGGGCTTTCGGCGACAAGCTGCCATTGAATGCCATAGGTACCGGCGGACGCCAGGTGAGAACGGCCCCCCAATACGGCCATATTTACGATCATTTCGCCATCACATACGAATACCCCGGTGATGCAAGAGGATATCATTACAGCCGCCAGCAGGCAGGATGCCAGGGCGGTTACGCTGCAGAAGCATGGGGTAATAAAGGTAGGGCTGTTGCAGATGTTTCACGCAACCTGCATGAAATAAAAACAGGGAAAAAAGTGTGGACATACAAAGGACAGCAAAATGATATGTACCAAACGGAACACAATGAATTGTTTGCCGCCATACGAAAAGGCAATATCATCAACCAGGGCGAAGCGCTTGCCCACAGCTCCATGATCGCCATTATGGGAAGAATGGCCGCTTATACCGGCAAAAAAATCACATGGGAGGACGCATTGAATTCAACCGAACAGTTAGGACCACCTGCTGATACCTATAGCTTCGACCTTTCAATTCCCGTAGCTGAAGTGGCTATGCCGGGCATAACCCCATTCAAATAATATGTATGCAAAGAAGAAATTTCATCAAAAACACTGCATTGTTTGCGGCAGCAACAACCATAGGCGTTCCATCTGTAGCAGAAGCCAAAGCCCTGAAGCCAAAGATCAAAAAAAGTCTTAAGATTGAAATGGTGAAGGAAGGGAACACCATAATGGACAAATTCAGGCTGCTGAAAGAGCTGGGCTATGATGGGGTGGAATTCAGTTCGCCGCACAAATTTGATCACCGCGAAATACTGGACGCAAAGCAAAAAACAGGATTGGAGATCCCCGGCGTGGTCAATTCCCAGCATTGGAAATTACCACTGTCGCATCCCGATCCCGCCATCAGGAAACAATGTTCTGATTCGGTAGTTGAATCAATGAATGATTGTAAAATGTATGGCGGCACAACCGTATTGCTGGTAGCCGGTGTTGTAAATGAAAAGATCAGTTATGCCGATGCTTACAAACGTACGCAGGAAGAAATAAAAAAATTATTGCCGCATGCGGAAAAAACCGGTATCAAAATCGCTATTGAAAATGTATGGAATAATTTCCTGATCAGTCCTGTTGAAGCGGCACGCTATGTAGACGAGATCAATCATCCTTTATTAGGCTGGTATTTTGATATTGGCAATATTTTACGTTATGGCTGGCCCGAGCACTGGATTGAAACCCTGGATAAGCGCATCATGAAATTAGATGTGAAAGAATACAGCCGCAAAAAGCAAAACGATGAAGGGTTGTGGAAGGGTTTTGATGTGGAACTGATGGAAGGCGATAACAACTGGCCTGTGGTCATACAAGCCCTTGAAAAAATCGGTTACAATGGCTGGGCTTCCGCAGAAGTGCCCGGCGGCGACAGGGAAAGACTTAAAGTGATCATTGACCGGATGAATAAGATTTTCGGATAGCAGGAAATCTATAGTTTGTGGTTTATGGTTTGTAGTTTATGGTTTCATAAAATAATAAAAGACAAAACACAAGAAACAAATAAAATACAAAAAAATTCGAGAACGAAAATTCCGAAATCCGAAGCGGAGTCCAACGATAAATCACAAATCACAAATTAAAAATTTCAGACACGGTTACTTCATACCCGACTGCTCATACCTGATCGCTAATTTATTTTTTAATGGAAAAACAAATACCCCACAGCAATAGCGGTAACAACACCGGCAAGGTCGGCCAATAACATCACAGGGATAGCATACCGCGTATTTTTGATGGAAACCGCTCCAAAATAAACCGCCACCACATAAAAGGTGGTATCGCTGGTGCCCTGGAATATGCTTGACAGCCTCCCGATAAACGAGTCGGCACCATATGTGTTCATTGCATCCACCATCATGCCCCTGGCCCCGGCTCCGCTCAGTGGCTTCATGAAAGCCGTAGGTAAGGCTTCCACGAAATCGGTATTCATGCCCAGCAGGGCAAACAAATAGCGAAACCCTTCCGTAATATAACCAAATACACCCGAGTTGCGCAATACGCTTATAGCCACCAGCATGGCAATGAGGTAGGGAATAATACGCACAGCGATTTCAAAACCGCCCTTTGCCCCTTCTACAAAAGCGTCAAACATATTTACTTTCTTTCTCCACCCGCCCAGTAAAAAAGTAAGGAAGATCAGCAAAATAATTCCACTGCTTAAAGTAGAAGAAAACAGCTCAAGGCTGTTTTGACTGAGTGTGGTAAGATACCATACAAGCGCTGCGATCAACGCAGATATTCCTCCTATCCAGGCCAGTATTACCGGCTGAAACAAACGGATCCTTTGCCGGAAGGACACGATCAGCAATGCTGCCATGGTTGCCGCAAAGGTTACGATCATACAGGGAACAAATATATCTGTAGGATTGGCTGCAGCCGGTTTCACGGAAGCCCTCATGGCCATTACGCTTACCGGTATGAGGGTAAGTCCGCTGGCATGCAGGATCAAAAACATGAGCTGCGAATTGCTGGCTACCTCTTTGTTGGGATTGAGCTCCTGTAAGCTTTCCATCGCCTTAATGCCAAAAGGAGTAGCGGCATTATCAAGACCCAGCAGGTTGGCCGAAAAGTTCATCATCATATGCCCCGTGGCCGGATGGTTTTTGGGTACTTCCGGGAACAGCTTTGAAAAAAAAGGCGCTACGATCCGGGAAAGAAAATTTATAGCTCCCGCTTTTTCACCGATCTTCATAAAGCCCAGGAACAACGACATGATGCCCACCAGTTTCAGGGAAATATCAAAACCGTCATTGGCCGATTTAAATATTCCGTCTACCAGCAGCTTAAGGATCTCTGTATCTCCTAAAAAGGTCCATTTGATGAAGGCAATGACAAAAGCCAGCAGGAAAAAGGCCATCCATATATAATTCAATGCCAT
>NZ_DAOMOZ010000145.1:0-12688 GCF_035444585.1 Agriterribacter sp. | reverse complement strand
GGCAGGCTGAATTGTTGGGTCATTCTCTTGATATTTCCAACGGCATGTGCGAAGTATATTTACTGGATAGTGCCAGAAAGAAGATCAGGCTGCAGGTATTCACTGATATGTCAAAAGATAAATTATGGCTGAAGCTGGTAGATATGGAAGGCAATGAAGTTCCCAATATTTTCAATCGTATAAGGATGTTCCCCGATCCTTCAACGCCTGAAGAATTCCCTAAGCATACAACTGCGGAAATGCTTTCCGATGGTATATTGTCATTCCGGCAGACCCTGCCTTACCGTGAGCCTGAACATTATGACTCATCCAAAGGCGATCCAAAAGATAAAGCGTTTCGTTTAACAGTGTCGAGCAATATTGCCTTAAAGAAAAACAGCAGGATCAACTGGAACGGAAATGAAGAGCAGATGAAGCCGCTGGAGGCTGCTTTTGAACCGGGCGCCGGCTTACTGACCTGCATTTCCTTAGAGGAAGGAATGGATAGTATGGTAAGCAGAACACCAGCGGTAGATAAGCCCACGGCAACTGCCTGCCGGCAATCGGAACAATCTTCTGACCAAACATGGCGGGCTTATTGGGCAAAGTCGGGAGTAAAGCTCGCCGATGATACGCTGGAGGAAATATGGTACAGGAACCTGTATTTTTTTAACTGCGCTGCCAAAGACAGCGCTACAACACCGGGTTTGTTTGCCAACTGGAGCTACAACAAGATCGGCACGGCATGGCATGGCGACTATCACATGAACTATAATACGCAGCAACCTTTCTGGATGACTTTTTCCAGCAATCACCTTGAAAAAAACCTCCCTTATGTAAATCTTGTAGAGCGGCTGATGGATGTGAGCAGGCGTTGGGCGAAGGAATACTATGAACTTCCGGGTGCTTATTTTCCACACTCCGCTTATCCGGTAGATATGACAATGAATCCTTACCCTGTGCCGCACTGGGGCTGGGAGATCTGCGAAACGCCCTGGACAGTGCAGGGATTGTGGTGGCACTACCTCTATTCGGCAGATACCACTTATTTAAGACAGAGAGCGTATACGCCTGTTAAAGAAGCTGTGCAGTTCCTGGTTGCTTATATGCAACGCCCCGAAGCACGGGGCGGCCCCCGCTGGAAAGACAATAATTATCATATTTTCCCTACTATTCCGCCGGAGTTGTATGCGTTGCGACCGGGTTTTCAATACAACTATGACTGCAATGTTGATTTAACGCTCACTAAATTCATTTTTAAAGCATTCGGCCAAATGACCAAAGTGCTGCACACAGAGCGCCAGGAAGCGGTTTTGTTGAAAAGCATTGAGGATATCCTCAATCACTATCCCGAATACCCGAAAGCTGCTTCGGCAAAATATGGTGAAGTGCTTGTATCGGTTCCGGGCGAACATGACCAGGTGGTTTACAATGTGCCGTCGCCTTTGATGTCGGTATTTCCCGGCGAAGATTACGGACTGGATGCGGATGACAGCACCATGCAGTTGCTGAAGGATACTTATTACAACCAGCAAAACGAAGGGGGCAATGATCTCGTGTTCATCAACCTGCAGGCGGCAAGGCTTGGGCTGCTGGACCTGGAACGGTTCAAACGCCATGTGAATTATTCATTGCTGCCCAATGGCACGGCTACAGATAAAGTGATGCAGGTACATGGCCGTTACAGCGATCAAACCAGGTACGATTATATGGGCGCCATGGGTATCTGGTTTGAGAATTTTGCTTTGCCTGTAGTGATCAATGAATGCCTGATGCAGAGCTATAACGGGGTGATCAGGCTTTTTCCCAATTGGAACAGGTCGAAAGATGCTTCTTTTTACCAATTGCGGGCAGTAGGCGCTTTCCTGGTGAGCGCCGATCTTTTGGAAGGAGAGGTAAAGAAAGTGTCTGTATTCTGCGAAAAAGGGGGGAGGTTGCAGATAATATCGCCATGGGGTAAAAAAGGAAAGATCATCCGTGGTGAACAACAGATAGATATTGACAAAGAACAGGTCACTATTGATACACAGGCCGGGGAAACCATCCTGTTGCTGCCCTGATCTTGTAAAATGAACGGTATTGGAAATTATGAAAGGGATGACACCACCACTTAAGGGTATAACCGTACTTGAATTTGCGCAGTATTTGTCTGGCCCATGTGCAGGGCTCAGGCTTGCAGACCTGGGTGCAAGGGTAATTAAAATAGAGCAGCCTTTAAAGGGAGAATCGGGAAGGAAGCTTGCCATCAAAAACATGTGGGTGGATGAGAGCTCACTTTTGTTTCATACCATCAACCGGAACAAGGAAAGCTTTGCCGCTGATCTTAATGATCCTGAAGATATGTGCTGCCTGCGGGCATTGATACAACAGGCGCAGGTGCTGCTGCACAATTTCCGTCCCGGCGTTATGGAACGCAAGGGATTGGGATACCGGGAGGTTGCTGCCATCAACCCCTCCATTATATATACACATATCACCGGCTATGGAAAACAGGGTAAATGGGCGAAGAAGCCGGGGCAGGATCTGCTCATCCAGGCAATGTCGGGACTGGCCTATACTACGGGAAGCGCCTCACATAACCCTACTCCGCTGGGATTGGGGATCGGTGATTATTTGTGTGGCAACCAGGCGGTGCAATTTATCCTTGCTGCATTGATACGAAGTGGTAAAACAGGTAAAGGCGCACTGCTGGAGCTCAGCCTGCTTGAATCGCTGATTGATTTTCAGTTTGAATTCCTTACTACGTATTTTAACGGGGGAAGATTGCCGTCAAGATCCGGCGTAGATAATGCTCATGCATTGTTGAGCGCACCATACGGTATTTATAAAACCACCGATGGTTATATTGCCATTGCGATGATGCCGCTCCGGCAACTGAACATGGCATTGCAGTGCGGCGCGCTTGATGCGTTTGACGAAACCGAAGCCTTTGCCCGCAGGGATGAGATCAAGTCTGTTATAGCTGCGCATATTTCAGCAAAAGACACAGCTTACTGGCTTGACCGTGCCGGGCCGCTTGATCTGTGGATCGCACCTGTGCTCAACTGGCGGCAGATGAAAGAAAAGAATGGATACAAAATACTGGACATGGAACAGGAAGTAGAGCTCAATTCCGGTCGCACATTCATCACCACGAGATGCCCGATCAGGATTGATCGCAGAAAACTTTATTGCAATAAACCTGCGCCATCACCGGGACAGGATACCGGGACTATAAAAAACAGTTTGCTGTAAAATATGGAGAGATTATTAGACGGCATATTGGTACTGGATTTCAGCCAGTTTTTATCGGGTCCAAGCTGTGGGTTGAGGCTGGCAGACCTGGGGGCAAGAGTAATTAAAATAGAACGTGAGGGAAGCGGGGATCTTTGCCGCGAATTGTATGTATCTGATACAAAGATCGGTGATGGTGAATCCACTATTTTTCATGCCATCAACCGCAACAAGGAGAGCTTCAGTATAAACCTTAAAGACCCCGAAGCGCTGAAAAAGATAAAAAAGCTGATCGCAAGCGCGGATGTGATGCTGCACAATTTTCGGCCGGGAGTGATGACTAAATTGGGGTTGGACTATGATACGGTCAGGCAGATCAATCCTGGTATCGTTTATGGTGAAGTAAGTGGTTATGGTGATGAAGGCGAATGGAAAGACCTGCCGGGGCAGGATCTGCTGCTGCAGGCGGTGTCGGGGATCACTTATTTATCCGGGAGCAAAGATGATCCTCCTATACCTATGGGAATAGCCGTAGCCGATATCGTTGCCGGAACACATCTTGGTCAGGGTGTGCTGGCTGCTCTATACCGTAAGCAGCTTCACGGAACAGGAAGCCTGATACAGGTGAGCATGCTGGAGAGCCTGCTGGATTTTCAATTTGAAGTACTGACCTGTTTCCTCAATGATGGCAACACCCTGCCGGTGCGCAGCGCTGTGAACGGAGCGCACGCTTATATTGCCGCGCCTTATGGAATATACAAAACTGCCGATGGATATATTGCCATTGCCATGGCGCCCGTAGCGAAATTAGGAGAGCTGATGCAGGTGGGATCTTTATGCAGGTACAAAGATCCTGAAGGCTGGTTTGATAACAGGGATGAGATCAAAGCCATTTTACAGGAATCGTTTTTACAGCGTACTACTGCAGACTGGCTGTGTATTTTAGAACCTGAAGACATCTGGTGTGCTGATGTATATGATTATGAAGATCTGCTGGCACAGGAAGGCTACCGGCTGCTGGAAATGGAACAATGGGTAGTATCCAATGCTGCAAAAGTAAAGACCACCAGGTGCCCGGTAACGATTGACGGTGAAAAGGTAACCGGCAGCCGGGGGGCCCCGTTGCTTGGAGAGCATAATGAAAAAATTACACGCGGGTTCGGGTTGTAGATGGAGTAGTGTTACGTTGGCGATAATACGCTGTATCAATTTGTGAATGGTGAATAGTGAATAGTGAGTTGTGAGTTGTGAGTTGTGAATGGTGAATCCATTGCCTATTCACCCGGGCAATACGACATATATAATTAACTCGACACTATGTAAAAGATGACAAATACTTTTTATGCTTAGAAAATTATTTATGTGTTTATCTTTTGGGACGCTGACCGGCGCATGTTCATATGCTCAAAAGGTGGCCGACTTCAACCTCGTATTTCCTGAAAAAGGAACAGACTCATGGAGCTCAATGCCCCTGGGCAATGGAGAAATATCTTCGCAGGTATGGACGGATAAGGAAGGCAGGGTTCAGCTATATATAGGCGCCACGGGCAGCAGGGATGGTATGGATAATGTAATAAAAGTAGGAAAGCTGACCATTCAATTTGAACCTGACATCCTTGCAAACAGCCCGGGCTATACCGAAACCCTGCTGTTGGATGAGGGGGCATTCCGTATTAAAAACAAGCTGGCTGATATCCGCTTCAGAGTAGATGCCAACCAGCCGCAGCTCATTATTTCAGGTGCATCTGTCGTTCCGGTCAGGGTAAAAGTAACCAATAATATATGGCGAAAGGAGACACGTGACCTTAATAAAGATGAATATGTAGCCGAATATAAGGATGCCGAAATGCCTTTCCGGCCTTTTATTGAAGCTGATGATGCAATGATCTCCGGTGAAAGTATACTATGGTTCCATCGCAACAGGAATGAGGTATTCTGGAATGAAGTAATGAAAGCAAACGACCTGCTGGATGAAGGTATTCCCAACCCGCTTAAAAACAGAACCTCCGGCGCTCTTGTGCAGGGAGACGGGCTGAAACCTTTAAATGATACTGTTTTATATACGGCGGCGCCGTTAAAAAAATTTACCATCAAAACTACTGTACTGGTGAAGCAAACGGATGCAGAAGATGGATATGTAAATGAATTGTCAGGCCTGGCAGCCGGACTGGAAAAAAAGCCGGAAAAGGAAATGCTGGCGCTGCATAAAAAATGGTGGTCGGATTATTGGAACAGGAGCTATGTTTTTTTCAGTTCAGAAGACAAAGCGCTCAACGATACATTGCATGTATTGAACCGCGGGTATATTCTTCAGCGGTATGTGAACGCCATAGGCGGCAGGGGAGAGCTTCCCGTAAAATTTAACGGCACTACTTTAGTGCTTGATACTTATCAGCACGCGATCGGAAATGTATCCGGAAAATCTGCAGATGCAAGATTGTGGGGAGGCGCCTACTGGTGGCAAAATACAAGGCTGATCTATTACCCGATGCTGGCATCGGGAGATACCGATCTGCTGCAGCCTTTTATTAAATTCTATCTTGATCTTTTGCCGGTGGCTAAAAAAATGACGCAAAAATTTTATAAGCATGCCGGCGCCCGTTTTGTGGAAACGGTTCATTTCTGGGGCGCATGGAGAGGAGGCGATATAGGTTGGAACAGGACCAATCTGCAGCCGGGGATCGCCACCAATCCTTATATAAAAGACCTTATCATTGCCGGGCTGGAAATGTCTCATTTTTTGCTTGATTACTACACTTATACCGGCGATGACAAAATGCTGCAGGAAAAAACGATCCCTTTTATCAGGGAAGTGCTGCTCTTTTATGATAACCATTATCATCATGATGCAGGCGGTAAATTGCTGATCACTCCTGCGCAGTCTCTTGAAACGTATATCAATGGTGTAAACCCAACGCCCGATATTGCCGGTCTGACGGTGGTCAGTGCAAGAGTGGCAGGCTATACAAAAGACACTGCGCTGCTTGCATTGTGCGCCAGGCTGCAAAAAGAAATTCCGGCATTGCCACAGCGTGTGAAAGATGGTAAAAGGATACTGCTTCCCATACAATCTTATAAGAACATCATCAACATAGAATCGCCGGAGCTGTACCCTGTATTCCCCTTCCGGATATATGGCGCCGGCAAAAAAGACAATGAAATTGCTATCAATACTTTCAGGGAAAAGCCACGTGTCTGTAAGGGCTGGCAGCAAACCGGTATAGAAGCTGCTTTGCTTGGGCTCACAGACAGTGCGGCCAGGATCATGAAGATAAACGGGCTTGCCTATGATAAAAGATTCCGCTTTCCCGGCTTCTGGGGTCCCAATTATGATTATACGCCTGATCAGTGTCATGGCGGGAATTACCTGAATACCATTCAAACCATGTTGCTGCAGGCAGAAGGCAATGATGTATACCTGTTGCCCGCATGGCCGGAGCAATGGGATGTAAAATTCAAATTGCATACACCCGGCAACAGGCAGGTGGAAGCTGAATGGAAGAGGGGGAAAATGGTCGCCCTAAAGAAGCACCCGGAAGGGAATGAAGCTGAAGTTATTATTGGATTCCGGTAGAATAATTTGAAAATGAACGCGGTCGGTACGCGACGGAGAAGCGTCAGACGGCGATAAGAGTAATTCTCAAACCTGCCAGACAGAAGGCTGGTTTGAAAATAAAATCACTGGTGAAAAACTGCTTCCTGTCCTTATGTGCCGTTGGTCCTATAAATAATAAACAACAGATAATATATGAACCCTAATAACGATGCTACAAAACATAAAGATATTCCGGTGTGGAATGCCGAAGATTGGTTTTATGAAGATATAGTGATCGGTAAACGGATCCGGTCTATCCGCAGAACGATCAGCGAGGGAGAAAGCATGCAGTTCAATACACTTGTGCTGGATATGCATCCCTATGTTGCCGATGATATTTTTGCCAGGGAGCGGGGGATCTTCGGGAAGCGGCTGGTGGCAGGGGCTTTTGTGTTCAGTGCAGGTCTGGGGCTGGTAGCTACCAACTGTGTCAATGCATTCAGCTATGGCTATGACAAGCTGCGGTTCATCAAGCCGGTATTTATCAACGATACCATTTATACCATAAAAACAGATCTTGATAAACAGCCCAAATATAAAGATATGGGACTGTACAGGGCCAGCTATGAAATTTTCAAGAACGAAGGAGAACTGGTACTGTATTGCGAGCATATACAAACAGTTAAATACCGGGATCCTGAACAATTTAAGATCTGAAATTTCAAATTTGAAATCTCAAATTCGCATGTTTGCTAAATTATACTTTGAAGATTATACCGAAGGCGATACCCGGGAAACCAGCGGGCGCACCATTACCGAAACCGATATTGTACTGCATGCCGGTCAGACAGGTGATTTTTTCCCGCATCACATGGATGCGGAGTGGTGCAAAACGCAGCCGTTCAGGGAGCGCATTGCCCATGGGACGCTCATTTTCAGCGTGGCGGTTGGTATGACGGCCTCCCTTATCAACGAGGTGGCTTTCAGCTATGGATACGACCGCCTGCGATTTATTAAACCTGTTTTTATAGGGGATACCATAAAAGTAAAAGTTACCATAAAAGAAAAAAAGCCTTATAAAAAGCCGGGTATGGGGTTCGTGACCGAGCTGGTGGAAGTATTCAATCAAAAGCAGGAATGTGTAATGATCTGTGAGCACATAATGCTGGCACAGCTAAAACCGGTATAAGATGAAGCATATTACTGAACTGAAAGGGATCACCTGGGGGCATAGCCGCGGATATACACCATTGGTCGCCTGCGCCCAACGTTACTCTGAGTTGCATCCGGAGATCAATATCACCTGGAAGAAAAGGACCTTGCAGGAATTCGCTGATTTCCCGATAGAACGGCTTGTGCATGAATACGACCTGCTGATCATTGATCATCCCTGGGTGGGTTTTGCTGCAGACACGGCATGTGTACTACCGCTTGATCAATATTTGCCCGAAGCATATCTTAACGACCAGTTGAAGCATACTGTAGGGCATTCTCATTTAAGCTATTGTTATGAAGGACATCAATGGGCGCTGGCCATTGACGCGGCAACGCCTGTTGCCAGCTTGAGGAAAGACCTGCTCGAAAAAAATAGTGCAAAGATTCCTGAGAGCTGGGAGGCGCTGATAGCGCTGGCAGAAAAAGGGCGGGTAGCCGTACCCGGTATCCCGATTGACCTGCTGATGAACTTTTATATGTTCTGTGTGGCATTGGGAAAGGAGCCCTTTAGTGGCAGGGAAGAAGTCATTGACAATGTCACCGGAAAGGAAGCGCTGCAAATGATGAAGGAGCTCTGGGGCAGGATCAACGACAGGATGTTTTTCTGTAATCCTGTTGCAGTGGCCGAGCTGATGACAATGACAGATGATTTTTGGTATTGTCCTTTTGCATACGGGTATTCAAATTATTCGCGCAGGGGATATGCACGCACGCTATTGCATTATACAGATATGATAAGCACGGGTTCCGGCGGCAGGCTCCGGAGCACGCTCGGCGGCACGGGATTATCAGTATCTGCGTTTTCCGGTCACAGGGAAGAAGCTGTACAATTTGCAGCATGGATCGTATCGCCGCAGGTGCAGTCAACCATATATGCATGCAACGGCGGGCAACCGGGGCACAGGCTTGCCTGGGAAGATGAACATGTGAACCATTATGCCAACGGATACTTTATAAATACATTGCCTGCTGTGGACAGGGCATATGTGCGTCCCCGTTATAACGGCTACCTGCATTTCCAGGATAAGGCCGGAGAACCGATTCAGCAATACCTGCAATATGGCGGAGATGCACAATCTGTACTTGACCGGATGAACCTGCTGTACAGAAGTTCATTGAAGCAGGCGATTTGATAATATTTTAAAATAATGATGGTGAAAAAAAATATTATAGATACGCATATCCATATCTGGGACCTTGAAAAGGCGAGGTATGAATGGCTGGATAACGATACATCTGTACTGAACCGCAGCTATCACCTGGAAGAGCTGCTCCCTGAAATGAGCAATACACCTGTTGCCTCGGGCATACTGGTGCAGGCAGCCAATAACCTGGAAGATACAACGCTGATGCTGGATACTGCCGGGCGTCACAGGGAAATTATAGCCATAGTGGGATGGCTGCCTTTGATGGAGCCGCATAAAGTGCAAATGCTGCTGGAAAAGCAATTTGATAAGGAGCCCTATTTCAAAGGTGTCCGCCATCTTATACATAATGAAAGCGACCCGCGCTGGCTGTTGCAACCGCAGGTAACAGAGAGCCTTGAAATGCTGGCATCATACCATATTCCCTACGATATTGTAGGGATCAATAATGAGCATCTCAAAACAGCGATCCAGGTTTCTGAAAAGATCCCCTCCCTACGGATGGTGCTGGATCATTTGAACCAGCCGCCCATAAAGGCGGGTCAACGGTTTGGAACATGGGGAGAGCTGATGAAAGAGATCGCTGCTAACGGTAATGTATACGCTAAAATATCGGGGCTTGGAACAGCGTCGGGCAATCCTGTGGGGTGGACGGCAGATGATATCGCGCCTTATGTAGGTTATGCATTAGAAGTATTTGGAACAGATCGTTGCTTTTTGGGAGGAGACTGGCCGGTTTCAACACTTGCCGGCAGCTATGGCACGCATTGGGAAAAATATACCGGCATCATAAACACATTGCTGAATGATGAAGATGCGGAAAAAGTGTATTATATGAATGCTTCCCTTTTTTACAATCTATAAATTTGCCATGAATCTTATAGCAGGAATTGCTTTACATTTTACCGGTGCGTTCGCAGCATCGGTATGCTATACGCCACAGAAAAAAACAAAAGGCTGGTCGTGGCAAACGTACTGGCTGCTGCAGGCAATGGTTTGCTGGGTTGTGCTGCCGGTAACAGTAGCTTTTTTAACCATACCGCAACTGTGGCTGGTGCTGGCAGAAGCGCCCTTATCGGCAATGAGAAGCTCCTTTTTTCTGGGGATGTTGTATGGCATTGGCGGCACGGCTTTTGGTGTTGCCATACGCTACGTTGGCTTTTCACTTACCTATGCCATTTCAGTGGGTATCTCTTGTGTGCTGGGCACGCTGTTGCCGCCCTTGTATGAAGGAAGGCTTGCATCTGTGCTGAATGGCAGCGGGGGCAATATGATCATAACAGGTATTGCTGTAGGAGCGGCAGGCATAGCGCTGTGTGGGTTTGCAGGCCGGCTGAAAGAAAAAGATTATGAAAGCCGGCACAGGAAGAAAGACAACCATTCATTTTCCGTTGGTATCGGTCTTTGTATCCTCGCCGGGGTATTATCTGCATTATATGGCTTTTCTCTGTTCCGGGGGCAGCCCATTGCAGACATAGCGGCAAAATACGGGGCCGGGAACTTCCAGGGGAATGTGATCTATATCTTCTCCAATACAGGCGCTTTTGTTACAACCGCTTTATATTGTACTTATCTTCATTTTAAACGTAAGACATGGAATGAATATAAAGCTCCTGTAGCTGAAAATGACGGCAAGGCCCGGTGGCTATGGATGAATTATGCACTGGCTGCGCTGACGGGAATACTGTGGTATACCCAGTTTTTCTTTTACGGGCTGGGGCACAACCGCATGGGAGCATATAAATTTACAAGCTGGGCCATCCACATGATCATGCTGGTGCTGATCAGCGCTTTCATAGGTATTGTAATGAAAGAGTGGGCCGGGGTAAAAAAATATACCACCAGGGTGCTGATGCTGGCATTGATGGTACTGATAGCTGCTGTGCTGATCATAACTTATGGAAACTACCTGGGAGGAAATTAATATACATGAACAGTTTGGAACATATTCGGTTTGATATACCGGCGATCGGGCAAACCTGCCCGGTTGTGATCATTGGCGCCGGCGGAATTGTTGAGACGGCTCATCTGCCTGCTTACCGGTTAGCCGGTATTCCTGTGAAGGGTATTGTTGATATGGATAAACGAAAAGCAGAAAGGCTGGCTTTAGTATTTAATATACCCCAGGTTTATAACAGAGCAGAAGAAATGGTGAGAGAAGCTGCCTGCGATTGTATATACGATATTGCCGTGCCCGGAAAGAACATTACAGCAGTACTGGCAATGCTACCGGACAATTGTTATGCGTTGATACAAAAACCCATGGGAGAAAATATAGAACAGGCTGAAGAAATATTAGCGCTGTGCAGGAAAAAGAATATCACTGCCGGGATGAATTTCCAGTTGAGGTATGCGCCTTATGTATTGATGGCAAAGCAAATGATAGGAGAGGGACTGCTGGGTGATATCTGCGATCTTGAAATATATGTGAATGTATATACGCCATGGCATCTTTGGAATTTCTTGTATGGGGCTCCGAGAGTGGAAATACTGTATCACAGCATTCACTACATTGACCTGGTAAGAAATATGCTGGGTAACCCGGTGAATATTTTTGCCAAAACTACGCGGCATCCTCAAATGCAGCAATTACAGGACGTGAAGTCAAATATTATCATGGATTATGGCGCTTTTATAAGCGCAAATATTTCCACCAATCACACACACAATTTCGGCACCCATAACCAGGATGCCTATATAAAGATCGAAGGAACAAAAGGGGCTGTTAAAATAAAGCCCGGGTTGTTGATGAATTACCCTGAAGGAATTGAAGACGGCTTTGAATATATTTTGTCGGGCGAACCTCAGTGGAAAACATTACCCGTAAACGGTTCCTGGTTCCCGCATGCTTTTATCGGCTCCATGCATGAAATCATAAAAGCCCGCCAGGGTATTGTTTCGTACCCGGATAATTCTGTGGAAGATTGTATTGATACCATGCGGCTGGTGGAAAAAGCCTACGAGGTGCCTAAAGCATAATGAAGCATTGTGGCGGGAAATAAAAATTGCTCCGTTTACTACTCACTACTCACTATTCCCCATTCACTACAAAAACCCCAGTTCCAGCTTTGCTTCTTCACTCATCATTTCCCTGTTCCAGGGCGGGTCAAAAGTAAGATGCACGTACACATCGGTTACGCCTTCAATGGCTTCTGTTTTTTGTTGTACTTCTGCCACAATATCGCCTGCAACAGGACAACCGGGTGCAGTAAGGGTCATAATGATCTTTACTTTACCGTCGTCATTTACCGCTAACTCGTATACCAATCCCAGGTCCACGATGTTTACGGGAATTTCGGGGTCGTACACTGTTCTTAAAACTTCTTCTATTTTATCGTAAAGCATGATTTAGATTTGAAATTTTAAATTTGAGATTTGAAATCTCTGCGGTCTGATCCGCCGCGGCGGATACCGACCGCTTTCATTTTCAAATTTCCACATTTCTCGTATTTCCACGTGGTCAGAAGGTAGTCAGGGAATTTGAAACGGAATCTCATCTCAAATCAGAAATCTCAAATTTCAAATCATCTGGCCTTCAACGCCACACCATACATTTTCATCTGCTTCAGCATAGACAGCAGCCCGTTGGAACGGGTAAGCG
>NZ_DAOMOZ010000144.1:0-12797 GCF_035444585.1 Agriterribacter sp. | reverse complement strand
ATACTTTCAAATCATCATCTGTTGCATATGCCACCATGTTTGCCGAAGCGCCCTGGCCATGATACATGATATGCGGGATACCTTCTTTTGATAAGAATGCACCACCGCTGAAAATACCTTCTTCCATATCGCCGTCTTTTACATCCAGCATATCGGGGTATAAGGTCCAGTGAAACAGGTCGGTGCTCACTGCATGTCCCCATACATGTTCCATTTTACCGTTCCGTAATTTCTGATAGATATGTCCCAGGTGGTATTTCCCCTTCCAGTAAATGCCGCCGTTGGGATCAAAGGGCATGGCATGACCCTCCGGGGCTACAAAATGATAGATGGGGCGGTGAGGGTCCGATTGCATCAGTGAGCGCAGGATGCGGGCATCATTGATCATACCGGCTATATCTTTTTGCTTTTCCTGCTGCGCCATACCACAACAGACCAGCAACATACATAAAAAGAGGGTGCCTAATTTTTTCATACCGGCTTGTTGTTTATTTTATCAATGCACTCCATATTGTGCATTCATGCAGGTTAATATTATAGCGCATTTACCAATGTCTTCATTTTTTGCAGGCCTGTTTTGGCCACCAGTAGAGGATCCTGGGCCCAGTACGTTCTGTTAAACAATTCCAGCGAAAGCACTTTTGTGCCGCCCATGGCCCGGAGTTCCTGCAAAATCTCATGAAGCGGCGCCGCCCCATCACCCGGGTATACCCTGTCGGCATCCGTTTGTTCGTTTACAGGTTTGGTGCCGGGATAGTCGTTCATGTGAATGATCTCAATGGCTTTTCCATTCACCAGCTTCAACCCGTTGAACCCTGAACCGCCGCGGAAAAGATGGTATACATCCGGCAGTATCCGTGCGTCGGGATCATTGGCAGCAGCGGCAATGGCCAATGCCTGGCCCAAAGTATACAGTGTACCCGAAGCGCCCCAGAATTCTAATTGCGGCATTACCTTATATTTTCTTCCCAATTCCAGTATCTCGCGGTAACGAATACCTGCCTGCCGGAAATCTACCGGCTCATCTTTTTCAACACCTGAAGGTGGTGCCGCAATGCGGCGGCAACCCAGGGCGGCCAGTATCTTCATCTCTTCTTCCAGTTCCTGCAATCCCGCCTTTCTTTTAGCGGTATCATCCACCATCCATGGAGTGAAACTGATCGCATTTTCCACCGTAAGTTTGTGATCTGCAATGAATTTTGCGAGTGCATCTGCTTTGTTTCCCTGTTTAAGATAATCTCTTATATCGCTCACCCACAATTCCACGCCATCGTAGCCCGCGGCAGATGCGACTTCCAGCGATTTAAGCAATCCCGGCTTTTGTCCGCTGATGGTGCTGGTATTAAGACAAAAGCGAAATGCCCCATCGGCGTGGTTGGCGCCTGCTTTGATAAAGGAAGGTATAAAGGCTGTTAAAGCCGCTGCACCTGTTAGTTTTAAAAGTTCCCTTCTGTTAAGCATAAAATGATAGAATGAAAACTTAAGGTAAGTATTTTTTGAGTGGGAGCATAAGACGAATCATATTTTTTCACTCCACATTTTCCTTTATAAAAGCAATGATCTTGCTATAAGAATCCAGTAGGTTAACTCCGGTCCATCCGTGAGATTCCAGGGGATAATACACCAGTTCATTTTTCACACCCTTTTCATTGAGCCTGTCAATAAGAAGCGTTGTTTGAGCGGGAATAACAATGATATCGGCGCCTCCCTGCAAGGCAATGGTAGGCGGACTCTGATCCGTAATAAAATTTAGAGGGCTACTGTTCACGTATATATCCGGGTCATCGGTATACAGGCTGCCTATGGCTGCAGATAAGGCCCATTGCTGTATTACACCTTCATTCCATAAGGCCACCAGGTCGGTGGGACCAAAAAAATCAACTACCGCTTTTACATGCCTGCCGGGGTCATTCTTATAGCTGTGCAGCATAGCCAGGTGTGCGCCGGCGCTCGCTCCTCCCATCACAATATCTTCACTCACCAGGTATTCGGCAGATCTGTTTAAATAAAAATTCACCGCAGCCTTAATGTCTTCTTCCTGCGCAGGAAATACGTTTACCGCATTATTGGACGCCAGCCTGTAGTTTATGTTCACAAAAGCATATTGCGGCAGTTCTTTTTTAAGGTATGTCACCGCTTCCGCCATATCGCTTTTATTGCCTTCCGTCCATCCCCCGCCGTGAATAATGAATATGGTCTTTGTGTGCTCCACGCTTCTTTCTTCGGGCAGAAAGATATCCATCACCTGCCGCGCATCATTGCCGTAAGCCATATCGGTATAGCTAAGAGCCGGCGTATTTACATCAGGCGCTTCAGCTTCCTTTTGGCAGCACAGCAAAACAAAAGGAAGAGCAAGTAAAAACAGGAAGCGCTTTCTGTTCATTATTTATCGTTTATCATGCGTAACAACGGCGTGCAGTATCTTTAAATACTCAAATGTAAACAAAAGCATCAGACACACTTACCGCTCCTCTCCCGTTATAGCGAATTTATAACACTGACCATATGTTTTTATGCAGGAAGGTCTATAACATTTACTGTACAACAAATGCTATAGCCCTTCATAAAAAAATATAATCCCGGCACCTGTAAACCCATCAGCTCCTGTCCCAGAAAGCGGGAGGCGCTATATCCAGTGAACGAAGATATACATAAGCCTGCCCGCGGTGGTGGATCTCGTTATCAATAAAATAGAATATAAAGTAATAACCGGTGCCTTCCCATTGACCAAACGCCGTGTCGGTTTCCAGGAAACGATGCGGGGGTATCTGTGGCCAAAGTGTATTCAACGCTTCGGTTGTTTCATCCCAGCGTTCCAGCAATTCTTTTTTTGAAGCAGGGGCTGCCACAGATGCTTCATCATAATTTTGCCACTTGCCCGTAATCAGGCCTTTTATTCCCGGCACCGCCATAGCAAGTATTTCCATCACCAGTTTCGAAAACGGGCGCATGCCACCAACGGAATAAGTAAACAATTTGTCGTCGGGAAACGCTTCTATCATTTTACGGGTGAGCCGCCTGTGCCCCTGCCAGTGTTCGAGCAGTGCTTCCGGTGTGATAACAATCGGGAATCCGGTTGCTATTGCCTGGTTACTGTTTGTCATTGTTTTCAATTTTATGGTTTATTATTGATTTACCATACAAAGAAAACAAGGCAGAGTGACAACCCTATGGCAGCCGGTTTTTTGGCAAAAAAATATTTATTCCCTGTAATTTACCTCGGTATCGTTGGGTTGCTTTTTCCCTTTTGTTGATCTCCCATTCTCAATAATGGCTTCGATAGTAGCCGACAATTCCCTTACTATGGAGGGATGACCTGCGGCTACATTGTTCGTTTCTCCGGTATCTGTTGTTAAATTGTACAATTGCAGATTGGGCAAACCCTGCGCCTTTGCCTGCTTTTCGGTAGGCGGGCTCCACCCGCCGGATCCCCGTGCAAAAACCAGCTTCCAGTTGTTTTTCCGGATAGAAAAATTTCCATCAATAGAGTGGTGAATAATGCTTGTTCTGGCATAGCCCTTTTCTTTCAACAACAAAGGCAACAGGCTGAAGCTGTCCTCGCCTTCATTATCTTTTAGCGGTCGCTGAAACACGTCTGCAAGGGTTGCCATGAAATCTGTGAGACATACGGTTGCGGTTGTTTCCAATCCGGCTCTGACCTTTGCGGGCCACTTAACAATAAAAGGTATGCGATGCCCGCCCTCAAATATATCGGCTTTGGCCCCGCGGTAAACATAACTGGAATGATGGCCGGCAGCAGAAAGCTCCGCAAAGCCGGCGGAAGGGGAACAGCCGTTATCACTGGTAAAAACAATGATCGTATTATCTTCAATACCGGCCGCCTTTACCGCATCCAGGATCTTGCCCACCATATCGTCTGTCATCAGCACAAAATCTCCATAAGCATTCGTACCGGATCTTCCCCGGTAGGAAGGAGCCGGAAGAATAGGCGTATGCGGGGAGGTGAGCGCGAAATAAAGAAAAAACGGGTTGCCCGATTTTGCCTCCCGGGATATATAATCTACCGCTTTGCCTGTGATCCTGTCAAGCACTTCTTCATGCCTGAAATCATTTCCCGCGGGTCCTGCCCGCCAGAATCCTTTGCCGCTGTTCCCGGCCGTGCTGTCAATAGCAGTTGCCGTTACCCTGTTGTTTTCAATATAGAAATAAGGATGCATATCTAACGATGCGGGTATGCCGTAGAAATAATCAAAGCCAACCTGTACCGGGCCATTTGTAAGCGGCTGAAAAAAATCAAACTCACCCGATGTATTCTTTTTCCAGTCAAGTCCAAGATGCCATTTACCGATACAAGCGGTACGATATCCGTTGCGCTTTAATAAAGAAGCCAAAGTAGTTCTGTTGTTTTTTATGAGCATGGTATCATACCCCCATAGCACACCGTTTTGCAATCCTGTACGCCACGCGTACCTGCCGGTGAGTATACCATACCGGGTGGGGGTGCACACTGCGGAATTGCTGTGTGCATCCGTAAACTTCATCCCATCGGCCGCTATTTTATCAATGTTAACGGTATGTAGCTTTGAGCCGGCATTAAAGCAACTCACATCGCCGTAACCGAGGTCATCAGCAAGAATATAGATGATATTGGGCTTCTGCTGTGCCTGCGCTACTACTGCAGCCAGAAAACAAACAGCAAGGGTTGTAAGGCTTTTTATGGATTGCATTGCATTTTCTTTGAGCTTCAGATAAAGTTATAACAATCGCTGCTTTTACGGACTATTCTGTGGTTTGCAAAGTAACCGGGACAACAACGGTTGTGTTGCCCCGGGTGGATTGGGTTTTCAAAATTGTGCACAGGAATATTAATACCCCGGATTTTGTTCTCCCAGGCTGGCATTATTTATAAATTCTGTTTCAGGTATGGGATAGAGATAGTATTTTTTGTTGGTAACAGGATGTGTAATAAGTCGCTGTGCAGGGGAAGCCAGATTTAAAAAATCCAATTGAGGCTGTATTGCAGCTTGTAATATACCCCAGCGATTAAGGTTGAAATACCGCTTGCCTTCAAAGGCAAAGAAATATCCTGTTCATTGCTTTATTCTTTACCGGTAAAACAGTTGGGGCCTTTCGCCGGGGCCGGCTGCAAGATATTTTTTAAGGAACGCTTTCTGTTCTTCGCTGCGCTTACCGAGCGAATGCAGTTGTTTCCGGATGCCTTCCGTATTGTACTGGAAATTCTCTGTCAGCAGCCCCATCCCGTCTAACTTTTTATTTGCTTCGGCGATCAGCAGACTAACCGGTTCCAGCATGGTTCTTATCATTTCATCGGGCTTTTGCGGAATGAATCCGTTATTACGGTAATGTACAAACGAATTGAAGATATCCGCGGCAGCGTTCAGGTTATCTACTGCGCCATTATACAATTGCATATCCTGTTCGCCGGCAATGATGGCAATGTTCATCCGGTTATAACCCTGCCACAGCTTAACCATTTTACTATTGGCACCGGCATTTTTCATGCGCCGCTCAATGGCAAGGTATTGCTGCAGGCTGTCCATTTGCAGGAAGGCTTTTACCGAATCTTTATAGTGAAAAATCGCCTTATTCTTTGCCGTAGCATTACTGTAACCCACAGGTTTTTCCAGTAATTGCCATAAAGGGTCAAAAGGCATATGAGTTTGTATAAACGTGGCGGGATGGACCATAAAATACCGGAAGCCACCCTGAAAGCCGGCATCCCAGGTAGGATCAAACAACCACCATTCATCATCTAAATTTACGGCACACCAGGCATGCCCGGTATTTCCCCTTGTGCTAATACCTGTGGGATACCCGTAAATTACATAGGAAGTTAGCCCGATCCTTGATGCAAGATCGGCAAACAGTCCTGCATAATTTTCACATACGCCCTTTCTCCGGCGAAGCGTAGCGGCAATTTTTGTTTCATGATCCACGCTCCTGTTGAAATAATAAGAGCTGTCATCGTTATAGCGGATATTGGAAGTAATCCAGCCATAAATGGCCTGCAACTGCGCTTTTGGAGCATCATAACGATGCTGTATATATGCTGCCAGCGCAGCAGCAGAACGGCTGGCGGAATCGGGCACAACAACAGTGAACCTGCCCGGCACTGCATAGTAATCCCAAAGCTGCCCTTTTGCAACGCCACAAACCAGTATCATGCCATATAACAGCAGGCCGAATTTCATACCCTAAAGTTATTACAAAGAAAGCATGTTTGGTTCTTGTTATTTGTGATTTGGAGCTTCGTCCTATACGCGGTCTGACCCTCCTTGCGCCGGGTACCCGGCGTTTTACGCTTCGGATTTACGACTCCCGGCTTCGGGCTTGTTACTTGTGATTTGGTTCTTGGTTCTTTATTTCCTACGATTGCGGCTCAAGCAATTGAAAGAACTGGTCGAACTGAGGAAGAATAACGATCCTTGTACGCCGGTTGGTGGCTCTTCCTTCGGCTGTGGCATTGTCTGTTAAGGGCTTGTATTCGCCGCGACCGGCTGCAGCCATCTTGGAAGGATCGAGCTGGTACTCATTTTGCAGGATGCGTACAACAGAAGTAGCCCGTTTTACGCTCAGGTCCCAGTTATCAAGCAGCACCCCGCTGCGGTAAGGCACATTATCCGTATGCCCTTCTACCATAAATTCAATATCGGGCTGATTCTTCAACACCTGCGCCACCTTGCCCAAAACAACTTTAGCCTGCGGTGTTACCTCATAGCGGCCGCTTTTAAACAGCAGCTTATCCGAAATATCAATATATACAACACCCTTATCTACCTTGATATTGATATCTTCATCGTCGAGGTTGCCAATGGCGCCTTTTAAGTTCATTACCAATACCATGTTCAGCGAATCCCTGCGTGAAATGGCGGATTGCAGACCCTGTATATATACATCCTTTGACCCGATATTGTCTAATGATTTCTTTATGCTTTCGGCCTGCGATGCAGAAATAACAGATAGGTCCTGCAGTTGCTTCAGCGCCTGGGTATTGTTCTCTTTAAGGAAGGCTACCTGTTCCTTAAGATTATCATTTTCCTTCTGTAGGTCTTCGTTCTTACGGGTAGCCGCATCCCTGGCATCCGTACATTCTTTCAGGGTTTGCTGAACATTTACATACGTTGTGTTGAGGGCTTCATTTTTGGCCTGCTCCGCTTTGAACTTTTTACTGCTCACGCATGAAAAAAGAAAAAGGGAAACAACTACTGTCAGAAGTGGCAATCGAAATTTCATAAAATTAATTTTTAACGATCGGTAAATATCATGCAAGATAGTACAAGTAAAAAAACTGATAACAAACCCTTGCTTGCTGTTGCACATCCGTTTACCGTAAAAGCTTGTAGCGGTCAGGCATAATTAACATTCACAAAAGCAGCCTGTTCTTCCTTAGTCAGGTGCTCCAGCAAAGTTGCTTTGTACGCAGCATCCTGCTTACCCATTTCACCCGCGTGTAGCAGTAAGGTTTTTTTCATCCATAAATACGCTCTGCAGGTTATTGGGATAATAGCCATGCATGGCATTCAGCATTAATCGGGTGAAGTAGAACGCCTTGCCCCGGGTATTTATTACCGTCCTGAAATCAGTAAATTATTGGGCAAACTTACACCAGGCATTGATGCAGTTGCTATTGCCATTGCCAAGCGAAACAGGGCAAAGATTTTTCCCACAGGAGCATATGCCGAAAATCGCTTGGGGCTTTCTGCACAAGTGCCGATGAACGTGGTTTATGTGACGGACGGCTCTGCACGCAAAATAAAAATCGGCAAACGCCGCTGGTGCAGCATGAAAAGCTGTGGCAGCAATGTTAAGGCGCTGGAATGGTACTACAGGCAGAAAGAAAAAACGCACTGATCACATATTTAAATGGCACCTCGTTATTCATTTAATACTTGTGATCCACCATGTATTGCCCGAAGGGTCTTTAACGCCACAGGCACGCCCGTAGCTCTGGTCTGACGGCTCCATTACCGATATACCGCCGTTTTCAAGCGCTGCTGCATAGCTTTTATCAGTATCATTAGCGTATATAAACAGGTTAGCTGTTTGTGAAGGCCACTGTTCCGTGGCCTGCGCAAACATAACAGTGCACTCACCTATTTTCGCTTCGGCATGCATAATGGTAACACCATCATCTCTTAAATGCTCACTGGTGAGCACAGCATCAAATACGGTTGAAGCAAAGCGGATAAAATCCCGGGGATGCTCCAATATCAAATACGGCATTAGCTGCTGGTGACCGTTTGGAATGTTCATGATAATAATTTTTGGTTATCCGATCGGTACAAAAGTAAGTGGTTACCGTATTTTCATGAAATCCTCCGTATTTTTAGCCCATGCAAGATATTGAAAACCTGATCTTCGACCTGGGAGGTGTAATACTAACATTGGACATGCCCCGCGCTGAGCAGCATTTTACGGCGTTGGGTGTAAAGGATTACAATACGCTCTTCCGCAGCGGTAATGTTTCTTCCTTTTTTAAAGCATATGAAGTGGGCAGCATAACGGATACCGAATTCCTGGAAGCACTGAAAAAACTGGCCGGTCTGCCCCTGAAAGATGAGGATCTCATAGCAGCATGGAATGCAATGCTCGGGCATTTTCCGGAAGAACGGATCGCCTTATTGAACAGGCTAAAAAACAAATACCGCTTATTCCTCTTCAGCAATACCAACGCGCTGCATTTAACAACTTTCAGAAAAGCATACTCAGATAAGTTCAATGGAAAAATTTTCGACGAACTTTTCGACAAAGCCTATTACTCCCATACCCTCGGTATGCGCAAGCCCGATAAGGCATCGTATGAGCATATCATCAGGGAAAATGATCTCAACCCTTCTAAAACGGTTTTTATAGACGATTCGATCCTGAATATTGAGGGTGCTGAATCCGCGGGCTTAAAAGGAATACATATTAAGCCCGGCATGTCCATTCTTGACATTAGCTTATAGTTTTATACAAGGCTGTCTTCAATATATTTGAAAGCTATCCGGGGTGAGAGCTTTTTCCACAGCACCTGGTAAATGTTTTCCGCGATAGGCATATCCGCACCTATCTCTTTATTCAGCTCATGAATGCTGCGTCCGGCATTGTAGCCTTCTGCTACCATATTCATTTCTGTTTGGGCCGACTGAACGGAATGACCTTTGCCGATCATGGCGCCGAAAGTGCGGTTGCGGCTGAACAGCGAGTAACAGGTCACCAGCAGGTCGCCTAAATAAACCGATGCGGCATAGTTGGGTGATTTTTTTTGTTGCAGTGCGCTGGCTGCTGTATGCACGCCTACTTTTATATTTCTGATACCTGCTTTGCGTAAAAAACCTGCCATTTCATCTGCACTGTTGGCGATCAGCACACTTAAAAAATTATCGCCGTAGCCAAGACCATGCGCCATGCCCGCTGTTACAGCGTAAATGTTTTTGAGTATAGCGGCATACTGCACGCCATATATATCATGATTAATAATGGTATTGATATAAGGAGTAGCAAAATTACCGGCAATGGCTTTCGTGGCCGCCTGTTTTGTTCCGGAAAAAGTAAGATAGGATAATCTTTCGGCGGCTACTTCTTCGGCATGGCATGGTCCCATGATGGTAAAATAATTATCAATGCCAAAATCAAATTTCCTCTTCAGGTAATCGTTCAGGAGCAGGTTCTGTTGTGGCAACATACCTTTAACAGCGGAGATTATTTTTTTCCCTGCCAGGTCTTTGGCTGTAATACCGGCAAACTGTTGTATTACATAGGCCGATGGCGTAACGAT
The DNA here is from genome assembly GCF_035444585.1 of Agriterribacter sp. Classification (GTDB taxonomy): domain Bacteria; phylum Bacteroidota; class Bacteroidia; order Chitinophagales; family Chitinophagaceae; genus Agriterribacter. The sequence continues at coordinate 3,055 of NZ_DAOMOZ010000144.1, read as the reverse complement.
AATGATATGATCTGATGCATAGAAAAGCTGCCTGGCATGCGTAAACAGGGAAAGCAGGCCGGCGTCGAAAGATACGGATTGCAGATAGTTGGGATTGTGCTGCCTTTTCAGGAGATGCTTTGCCACGGTTTCATTGCGAACGCACCAGTTAATGTGGTTCCCGTTGTCTGTGAGCATTTTAGCCAGTGCTGTTCCCCAGCTTCCGCTGCCGATAATACCAAACTGCATAATAAAAAATTTGAGTCCCAAAAGTAGGCCTCAAACTTTTAATTCTTTATTTCAAACAATTGTTCTTTGGGAACTACTTTTACTTTTGTTTTGTTTTTGAGTGTTTTGCTCACAATAGTATAAGGTCCTGTTATCACTTCATCTCCTTCATTCAAGCCTTCTGTTATCTCAATATTGTTAATATCCTGAATGCCTGTTTTTACGGTAACCAGTTTTACGGTATTGTCTTTTTGCAGAACAAATACCACTTCCAGCAGGTCATCCGATGCAAAGGCAGGTGCATTATCGCCGTTTGTGCTATTGTTCTCCGGAGCGGTATTGCCCGGCTTTTTAACATCCCTGTTTTTAGCACCTTCACTTGCTGTATCTTTTTTATCACGTGTGGTCACTGCGTTTATCGGAACAGAAAGTACGTCCCTGTGTGTTCTGGTTTGTATATCGGCACTGGCGCTCATACCAGGGCGAAAGGGAAATTTTTTAGGCCTGGAAGGATCAAAAAGATCGGCATAAGAATCGCGGTCGATACGGATCCTTACTTCATAATTTGTAACATCTGTGCTGGAAGTAAGCGAAGATGCTGTTTGTGAAGCTGCGCCTGTTTGGCTGCTGGCAATTTGGGTAACAATGCCGTTGAATTTTCGGTTGTTGTATGCGTCAACTTCAATAACAGCTGTGTCACCCAGGTCAATTTTCTGAACATCATTTTCACCTACTTCTACTCTTATTTCATATACGCTGATGTCTGCTATGCGCATCATTTCAGTTCCTGCCATCATTGAGTTACCAACTACCCTTTCGCCCTTTTTTACGTTCAGCAACGACACTACGCCTGTCATGGGTGATATAAGAGCCGTTCGACTCAGGTCTTTATTGGCTTTTTGCAAATTGGCAGTGGCGCTTCGTACCTGTGCCTGGTTGTTGTGAACGCTTTGCAATGCAGCTTCATAATTGGCCTGCGCCGTTTTTAAAGTATTGTCTGCCTGTTCAAATTCTGCCTTTGAAATTACTTTATCGTCGAGCAATTGCTTTTGCCTGTTGAAGTTAAGTTTGGCAAGATCGAGTGAAGATTTCATTGCTTCCAACTGTGCCTGCGCATTGGATACCAGCGACTGCTGACCGGCAACCTGCGCTGCAGCCTGGTCGCGTTGCGTAGCATAAATATCAGCGTATATACGTGCCAGTATCTGCCCTTTTCTTACGCTATCGCCCTCTTCCACGTTCAGTTCCGTTATTTCACCTGAAACATCAGGACTGATCTTCACTTCTATTTCGGGATATACTTTGCCGCTTGCTGTTACAATTTCCGTAATATTCCTGCGTATAACTTTTTCGGAAGAGACTTTTATTCCTTCTTCTTTGCCTATCACACCGTTTTTTTTCAATACTATCAGTAATATTACCAATGCTACAAGACTAATGATGATCCACAGCAATTTTTTATTCATGTGTTGTAGTTTAGAAGTTATAACCTGATGCCCTGTCCCTTATAAAATTCAAGTACTTTCATTTTAAATACATAATCATACTGGGCAATAAGCGCATTTATCCGTGCATTGTATAAATTGGTTTGATTGGTAAGCCATTCGATGGTTTGCATCACACCAATGTCGTATCTTTTGGAAGCGAGGTCAAATGAACGTTCAGCAATGGCAACCTCTTTTTGTCTGGCACTGAATGTATGAAACGACCCGAGCGCCTGGTTGTATGCCGTATACACATCCTGCTTTAATTGAAGCGTATCCTGCTCAATTGACAGTTCTTTGTTCTTTATATCCCATTTCGCCCTTTCTATATCAGCGCGAGCCGACCAGCCGTTAAAAATGGGAATGCTTAAGCCAATGCCTATTCCCTGTCCGAAATTATTTTTCACCTGGGCGCCGTATCCATCCCACAACTGACCAAAGCTTTTTTTACTGGTCACAACATCCGACTGGGGCGAATACACATACAATTTATCTGAGCCATTAAGAATGTAGGCTGGTGTAGGCTGGTCGCCAAGGTTAACCTGGTTGATGGCCTTAAAAGAACTGTTAAAGGCTGTTCCCAGTTGCCCGAACAATGAAATAGAGGGATACTGTCGTCCTTTGGCTGATGCATAGCTTTTTTGCGAGGCCAGGAGGCGTAAATTATTCACTTTAATCTGTGGCTGCGATTGTATTGCCATACCATACACCAACGCCGGTGAAATTTCAAGAATATTGTCTACCGGTATTTGTTCCACCGCCGGCACTTCCAGCTCAAACACAGCATCGGCCGGAAGGTTGATGAGTGCTTTCAGGGTAAGCTTATCTACCTCTACCTGTGTAAGGGCGGTGATAAGGTTGGCGCTGTCCCTGGCAACCTGGGCTTCCAGTTCAGCCGCGTTCAATTCCGGTAATGCCCCGGCATCTACCTGCTTGCGTGTATTTTGATACTGGGCCTGGCTCTGCTTTAGCTGTATATCTGTTACTTCTGCCTGCTCAATATCCAAAAGCACCAGCAGGTACTGGCGGGCAACATTCAACGCGATATCATTTTTTGCTTTATCTATCGCCGCTTCGTCGGCCTGGTAATTATAATCATTTGATTTTATCGCATTTCTCTGGCTGTTCCAGTTGAATAAATTAACCTGGGCGTTCAATCCCATTTGCTGGTACATTACATTATTGTCGGTGTATACATTGGTAGAGTAATCCAATGAACGTCCGAATGAAAAACCGTGGTTACCGGAAAAACTGAGTGAAGGTATTTGCTGAAGTTTGCTCTGTTTAAGCGCTATGGCTGAAAGTCGTGCCTGGATATCAGCCTGCCTTACAGAAACATTATTGGTAAGCGCATATTCCACGCA
>NZ_DAOMOZ010000143.1:0-12862 GCF_035444585.1 Agriterribacter sp. | reverse complement strand
ATCTGTTAAAAGTTCTTATAAAGATATGGGGGTTTAGCTCAGCTGGCTAGAGCGTCCCGCAGCCTTGCGGGAAGGTCGCCGGTTGAAGCGATCTGTTAAAAGTTCTTATAAAGATATGGGGGTTTAGCTCAGCTGGCTAGAGCGTTTGCATGGCATGCAAAAGGTCACCGGTTCGACTCCGGTAACCTCCACCAAGGCCCGTATCACAGCGGGTCTTTTTCATTTTATGTCATTCACGGTTTATATTCTTTATTCTACCACGTTGGATCAATATTATACAGGTCAAACTGAGAATTTGAAAGACAGGTTGTTCAGGCATAATAATTCTGGAAGCAAATCGACCAAACAAGCGAACGATTGGAAATTGGTTTATTCGGAGGCTTTTGAAACGCGCAAAGAGGCGGTTAAAAGGGAAAGTGAAATTAAGAAGAAAAAGAGCCGAAAATATATTGAATGGCTGATCAGTTCAGTTGGATAGAGCGTCCCGCAGGCGTGCGGGAAGGTCACCGGTTCGACTCCGGTAACCTCCACCAAGGCCCGTATCACAGCGGGTCTTTTTCATTTTATGTCATTCACGGTTTATATTCTTTATTCTACCACGTTGGATCAATATTATACAGGTCAAACTGAGAATTTGAAAGACAGGTTGTTCAGGCATAATAATTCTGGAAGCAAATCGACCAAACAAGCGAACGATTGGAAATTGGTTTATTCGGAGGCTTTTGAAACGCGCAAAGAGGCGGTTAAAAGGGAAAGTGAAATTAAGAAGAAAAAGAGCCGAAAATATATTGAATGGCTGATCAGTTCAGTTGGATAGAGCGTCCCGCAGGCGTGCGGGAAGGTCACCGGTTCGACTCCGGTAACCTCCACCAAGGCCCATATCACAGCGGGTCTTTTTTATGCGCGCTATTTTCCGAAAGCGACAGAAGTATTTTCTTTCATGTAATGTAGTTATTTCAATTCTCAGTTGTTTGTCTTTCGTTACTACACAAAAAACTGTTTAAGTCGTCCGGGTTAAGATGTGTTCAGCTATTGTCAATTTCCAATTGAAAAATGTAATGTACCTGTAAGCGATTTTTAGTGAACGAAAAAATAATCTGTATTGAAGCCGGTGCGGCTGAAAACAAAAAACCCGCTTTTGCTGATGCTATGGCGGGTAATGTAGCCCGTACGAGAATCGAACTCGTGATTCATCCGTGAAAGGGATGCGTCTTAACCCCTTGACCAACGGGCCTTGTCAATTTTGGGAGTGCAAAGATAAAGTTACAGGCATATCCCTCCAAAACTTTTTCTTAAATGGCGGCAATTGCGCTGCCCGCTGCATTTAGCGGCGTTTTTACATGCATAAAATAACACGGTTCAATCATTTCTTCACTGTTATTGATTTCATGTCGTAAATTTGCATCTCATTTTAAAAAGCTAAACAATTGAACAATGAGCACAGTAAAAGTTGCAATTAACGGTTTCGGAAGAATAGGACGGTTGGTGTACCGCCAGATATATAATATGGAAGGCATTGACGTAGTTGCTGTCAATGATTTAACCAGCCCTAAGGTGCTGGCGCATTTATTAAAATACGATACTGCGCAGGGGCGCTTCAATGCTGAGGTTAAAGCAACCGAAAATTCAATTGTGGTTAACGGTGATGAAATTAAAATATATGCACAAAAAGATCCTTCACAAATTCCCTGGGGAACACACCAGGTAGATGTAGTACTGGAATGTACAGGCTTTTTTGCAGATAAAGACAAGGCTTCGGCACATCTTGCCGCAGGTGCTAAAAAAGTGGTGATATCCGCTCCTGCCACCGGCGACCTTAAAACCATCGTGTTTAATGTAAATCATGATATTTTAGACGGCAGTGAAACGGTTATCAGTTGCGCGTCCTGTACCACCAACTGCCTGGCGCCTATGGCTGATACCTTAGACAAAAAGTTTGGCATTGTTTCGGCCTTAATGACTACCATTCACGCATACACCAACGACCAGAACACCCAGGATGCCCCGCACCCCAAGGGCGATCTTCGCCGTGCAAGAGCCGCTGCACAAAATATTGTTCCCAACAGCACCGGTGCTGCAAAAGCGATCGGCCTGGTACTACCGCAACTGAAAGGAAAGTTAGACGGTACTGCACAGCGCGTTCCCGTTCTCACCGGATCATTAACCGAATTAACCAGCATACTGGGTAAAAAAGTAACCGCCGATGAAGTAAATGCAGCTATGAAAGCAGCTTCCAATGAGTCGTATGGCTATAATGAAGATGAACTTGTAAGCAGTGATATTATTGGCATGAGCTATGGTTCTCTTTTTGATGCCACGCAAACCAAGGTATTGTCGGTTGGCGATACGCAACTGGTGAAAACAGTAAGCTGGTACGATAATGAAATGAGCTATGTAAACCAGTTGGTGCGCACGGTTCATTATTTTGCCAAACTCATCAGCAAATAATGTTTTTGTTTCCGGGCAACCGGTAATCATGGTGGCTTTTTGCAGCTTGTACATTGCAGCCAGGTATAATGTATTATATCCGTTATGATTTGCTGTATCCTCTGTGCTTCAGTATACAGTGCTCATTGCGTACGGTTTATATACCGGCAAAGCGAATATATACCCGTCTCTTTCGGTTCATGTTTTTAAATTTTTTGTATATGTCTAAATTCACTTCTTGTAATTTCAAAGGTCAGAAAGCATTGGTAAGGGTTGATTTTAATGTTCCGCTCAATGATAAATTTGAAATTACTGACGATACCCGTATGCGTGCTGCAGTACCCACCATAAAAAAAATACTGAATGATGGCGGCATGGTTATATTAATGAGTCACCTGGGCCGGCCTAAAGGAGGCCCTGAAAAAAAATATTCATTAAAGCCGCTCATCAGGCATTTAAGCGATTTGTTAGGAGGGATAACCGTTTTGTTTGCCAATGATTGTATCGGAGAGCAGGCGTATACAACGGCCGATATGATGAAAGAGGGAGAAGTGCTGTTGCTGGAAAATCTTCGTTTTCATAAGCAGGAAGAAGAAGGAGATGAGGCTTTTGCAGAAAAGCTGTCGGGGCTTGCCGATATTTATGTCAATGACGCCTTTGGAACAGCGCACCGGGCGCATGCTTCAACTGCTGTGATCGCTAAGTTTTTCCCGGTAGAGAAAAGAATGTTCGGACTGTTGATGGAAGAAGAGGTAAAAAGCGCCGAAAAAGTATTGCACCAGTCTGAAAAGCCTTTTACCGCCATCATTGGGGGCGCTAAAGTGTCGGATAAAATACTGATCATAGAAAATTTATTAAAGAAAGCCAATGATGTCATCATCGGCGGGGGTATGGCTTATACCTTTATCAAAGCGCAGGGTGGTGAAACAGGCAGTTCGCTTTGTGAAGAGGATCGCCTTGATATGGCGAATGAATTATTACAAAAAGCCTCAGGTATGGGGGTAAATATTCATTTACCTTCCGATTCTATTATTGCCGATAAGTTTGATGCCAAAGCAAAAGTCTCCTCTGCGCCCAGTAACAATATTCCTGATGGCTGGCTGGGATTGGATATAGGAGAGCTGGCGAGAAATGAATTTGCCAATGTGATAAAAAAATCGCGAACGATTTTGTGGAATGGGCCGATGGGTGTTTTTGAAATGGAAAAGTTCCAGTTGGGTACCAAAGCCATAGCAGAAGCCGTGGCTGAAGCTACCGAAAGCGGCGCTTATTCGCTGGTAGGCGGCGGTGATTCCGTGGCTGCTGTAAACCAGTTTGGATTTGCCGATAAAGTGAGCTATGTATCTACCGGGGGCGGCGCTATGCTCGAATATTTTGAAGGAAAGATCCTGCCGGGCATTGCTGCCGTTTCGGCGTTGTAAGGAGATTTGATATTTGAAATAGATCCAGGCTTCGGGTTCCAAGTTGCAGCGTCCAGGAGATACCCGTTTCAATCTGAGCTTATCGTTTATTATTTGTGGTTTATGGTTTTTTGCCTGTCATGGTAAGTTTCCAACCATCTGTATTTATTTGACTTTTGTGATTTGGCTCTTGATGCTTTGTATTTCCCCCGGACTCTACGGCGTTGGAGAGGGAAAAGAGGGTGAGGCTTAGTCTTCCAGCTTCAGCACGGCAAGAAAAGCCTCCTGCGGTACTTCTACATTACCGATCTGGCGCATACGCTTTTTACCTTCTTTTTGCTTTTCCAATAGTTTGCGTTTACGGCTTATATCGCCGCCATAACATTTTGCCGTAACATCTTTACGCATGGCGGAAATGTTTTCGCGGGCCAATATTTTTGCGCCAATGGCTGCCTGTATGGCTATCTGGAATTGCTGACGGGGAACCAGCTCTTTTAATTTCTCACAAAGCCTTCTTCCAAAATCCTGTCCTTTGCTCCGGTGTATCAAAGCGCTTAATGCATCTACCTTATCGCCGTTGAGCAGTATATCCATTTTTACGATATCGGCTTCCCGGTAACCGATAGGGTGATAATCGAAAGAAGCATAGCCACGGGTTTGGCTTTTTAATTTATCGTAAAAGTCAAATACAATTTCGGTAAGCGGCATTTCAAATATCAGTTCAACACGGGTAGTAGTAAGATAGCTCTGGTTGATGAGCATGCCCCTTTTACCCAGGCACAGCGTCATTATATTGCCAATATACTCGGGTTTGGTAATGATCTGTGCTTTAATGAAAGGCTCTTCAATCCGCTCTGTTTTTACAGGGTCGGGAAACTGGGTGGGATTATTTACAATGATCTTTTCTCCTTTGGTGGTATAAGCTATAAAGCTTACGTTGGGTACGGTGGTAATTACTGTTTGGTTGAACTCTCTTTCCAGGCGCTCCTGGATGATCTCCATATGCAGGAGCCCCAGAAAGCCGCAGCGGAAACCAAATCCCAAAGCCTGTGATGTTTCCAGTTCAAATGTGAGCGATGCATCATTGAGCTGCAGCTTGTCCATGCAATCGCGCAATTCCTCGAACTCATCTGTATTCACAGGAAAGATGCCGGCAAATACCATGGGCTTTACTTCCTGGAACCCTTTAATGATCTCCTGTGTTGGATTAACAGATGTGGTGATGGTATCACCCACTTTTACCTCCTTGGCATTTTTGATACCTGTAATGATATAACCCACATCGCCGCACTTCACTTCCGCCTTTTCGGTCATCTTTAATTTTAAGATCCCTATTTCATCGGCTTCGTATTCCTGGTTGGTAGAAACAAATTTTACTTTATCGCCTTTTTTAATGGAGCCGTTCAATATGCGGTAATACACGATGATTCCCCTGAAGCTGTTAAATACGCTGTCGAAGATCAGCGCCTGCAATGGAGCAGCAGGATTGCCCCCGGGAGGAGGTATCCTGTTTACGATAGCATCCAGAATACCATCCACACCAATGCCTGTACGGCCGCTTGCCAGCAGGATATCCTCCGGTTTGCAGCCAATCAGTTCAATGATCTGGTCTTTCACTTCTTCGATCATGGCACCATCCATGTCTATTTTATTGATAACAGGGATGATCTCCAGGTCGTTGTCAATAGCAAGATAAAGGTTGCTGATGGTTTGGGCCTGTATGCCCTGCGTTGCGTCTACCAAAAGCAAAGCGCCTTCACAGGCGGCCAGCGCGCGGCTTACTTCATAGCTGAAATCCACGTGCCCGGGCGTATCAATGAGGTTCAGCGTATATCTTTCGGCATCAGTATGTTTATAATCAATTTGTATAGCATGGCTTTTAATGGTGATCCCTTTTTCCCTTTCAAGGTCCATATCGTCCAATACCTGGTCCATCATTTCCCGCTCACTGATGGTATTGGTAACCTGCAAAAGGCGGTCGGCCAGGGTGCTTTTACCATGGTCAATATGTGCTATTATACAAAAATTTCGAATATGCTTCATGTATCCCTGTTCTGTTAAAGCGGAACTCCTTTTTATTTTTTTTGAACGGGCAAAGGTAAGTGATTTGGATCTCAATTTAAAGAGAGAGTTTAGCGGCATCTTCCCAATAAATGCCTAACCGAACAGAGATGAAGCTGCACCCCGGATATGTTTTGTCCGGATCATTATATGGTGTTCGATGCGGGTAACAAATTTAACGTATCACTGAAATACCCATTGTTTCACCGGTTGATAATCGTAAAAAATAGGTGCCTGAAGCAAGCCCGTGAACGGATATTCGTTCAGATGCACTGGTGAGGCGCCCCTGCTTTACTGCTTTTCCAGACGCATCGGTTAATATCCAGTTTACAGAACCCCGCGGCTGTTGCTTGAGCCGAATGACAAATTCATCTTTAGCCGGGTTGGGAGCAATGGTAAGGGTATTTTGTTGCTTGTTTTTGAGCAGCACAATATTGGAATATTGCCACATCCCGGAACTTTCCTGCCATTTTACACGATACACATAAGCAGGGGCATCAATATTATTATCATAAAAGCTAAATTCCTGTTCGCCGGTTGCTGCCGCAAAAGTACAGCTGTCTGTAATTTTCCATATTCCACCATCCGGGTTCCGGCGTTCGAGATAGTAGTCAACGGTTTCATTGTCATTTTCAACTTTCAGATCGAGAACATTTCGCCTGGCAGAAAGATCAGTATAACCTGAAAAAGACAATAATTCAATCGGCAGGATCACTTCATTGCTTTTAATGAGGGCGATCTCTGCAGGTAAACCATCGCCAGGATTGAACTGAACAATGGTTTGCGTTGGTTCTGCCGATATTACATTGGCATAACCTGAAGGTATGTCGGGGATCTTTGACCATTTACCGTAGAGCGTTAAAGTAATGGGAACCGCTGTGCTTATATTGTTCACCAGGTTTAGATCCGGGTTCACCAGGGAAATACGAAGCGTATCAATCTTTACCTGCATCATGGCAACACAGGGCATGTCATTGCCTTTTAAAATATCATTGGAAACCAGGTTGTCGTTGGGTAAGAAAAGGCTGAAGCCGGTAACACCGCTTGCGTTTTCGCGAATGATGTGAGCGGCTGTATCCTGCTGCAGGATATCAAAGGCACGGGTAGACGAAGACTCCATATCAGTGGCAAAGGCAGCCATCTCATTTGCGGTGGTATTGGGTGCAATAACGTAAGCATACCCGGCGCCTGATGGTGCATTGCCGTGATCCAAATAAGCGTTTGCAAAATTAGCAGTGGTAGTAGCGCCTGAACCCGACTGGTCGGGACTGGTTTGCGATTGCCTTTCCACATGTATGGTGTTGCCGGACATTACGTAATAACCTGTTTTATAAGCATCAATGAGCCAGTGAGGGCTTGTTTTGGAAAGGTCATCCGATTGTGAAGTACCTGTTTTGGAAGAACCATCTACTATCGTTGGTGTTCCTGCAGAAGGCAAAGCTCCCTGGAACAGTGTAGTAATGGTTTTATTGGCGCCATCGTTGTTGTTGATATTGCTGCCCAGGCACACGATCTTATTACCAAAGGAAAAATAGGATTTGCGGAAGATAAAACCCGGGTTGTGTGAGGAGCCGGATACAGGAGCAGGTTGTTTAAAGTTTAATCCGAACATGCCGTAATCGCCATGGAGATCGGCCAATATTACATCAGATGGTGCATTGGGAGCGGGTGTTCCGAATTTCACTCCACCAGCGAAATTGTAGGTGTTTTTTTCTGCAAGGTAAGATCCGGGCGCCACCAGTTGAGAAAAGGGCAGGACAACAGTAGTTGCTCCCGGCACTTTGTTCCAATCCCAGCCTGCAGCCGTTAAGCCACTTGCCGCGAGCCCGCCGGGATACATAATTTCAACGGCTCCATAGCTCTGGTACCTGCCGTAACGATTGGCGCCGGTAGAGATCTCTGTTCCCCAGAAATAGTTATTAATGCCTTTTATCGTGGCTGCCCAGTTATCTCTCCTGTACATAGCCAGGGGGCTGTAGTTCATTTGCCAGAAGCCAGAAGGAAAAGGTTCTGCCGGGATGCCCGAAGGTGGTCTGTCTATTCCATATATCCGGGTGCGCATGCCTGCAACTACAGGATCAATGGGCATGTTCAGGATCTCACCCCCAATTTGTGCCAGCCTCGTAAAAAAGCCGCCTGAAAAGGTGATGGGCGAGAAAAATGCATGCCGGCCGGTGAGGCTATTTGCGAATTGAATAGTATTGCACATTAAATACTGTGCATATACTACTTTTCGTAGGTTTTTATATGCTTCAGCATCTATCAGAAAGTCAGTGCCCCTGAATGTGTATAGTACGGGGTCAATAATAGCCTGGAAAGAATAAGCGTATGCATTGTAATGTCCGTAATGATGAAAGGTCGTTCCATCAGGCTTCATGCCATCTGTATTTCCTTTTTGATTTTTTAAAAACCTTTCTATATATAATTTGAGGCGCTGAATATCCTGAACAGCATGTGCATCATCCGGACTAAACAAAATAACGCATAAAAAAGCATCCTGTAATACATAGAAGTTGTCTTCGTCAAAAAGACCATCTGAACTTTCATTCCATCCCATGTTCATGCCCATGCTCCATTTCAGCCAATCCCATATCTTGTATTTTAAATCTTCATCAATAAAATCTTCCGCATTGATCAGCGCTTTATAAAAGAGCATGTCGTCATAGCCCCACGAGTTTCCGGCAAACCACCTGCCGCTGCCTGCCGCAATACCATTGTCGAGCATCAGTTTCAGGATGTTGATTGCTTTATCCCTGCTATCGGTACTGTTGTTGTGAATATAGTTCCTGGTAAAAACGGCGAACATGGTATCAATTTCCGATAAATCAGAAATGTCTTTTCCCTTAATGAGGTTACCGTCAGGCACTACGTTGTAGGCGGCGTATTGTGCATTGGCATCGCTTAATTCGGAAGCAGAAGGTGCCATTCCCCTGTCAAGAGCTTTAATTCGCTCACGAATAAGGTTCAGATCATCAATCTCTTTTGCGGTGGGAGGGCTCAATGGGACCGTTGGTGTAAGTGTATCCAACTGGTGAAAGAAATCGCTGGAATAATAGGGCTCGGAGGCTAATACAGCTAAATCAGGCATTTGCCGGTCGGCATACTTCATTTCAGAAGTACGCATGTACTGCATATTGTCAATGAATATAGTACCACTGCCTGATTGCGGTGCAAGGATATGGATCTGCACAACATTCCACCAGTATGGATCGTATGTTACAAGCTCTTTTATCATATCATGACGATAGCTGCGCTGCAGTTTCCTCCACCCTTCGTAATTAATATTGAACCGGAACCGGAATTGATAGATATCCCTTTTACTTAAAAACTTCACGTCGAACGTATCGGGAGACGGGGTTTCATTGTGGGCCCACATCTCAAAGTGATTTTGGCCCCAAATCAGCAGATTATCATTAACATATTCTTGTTCGTTGGCGCTAAGTTCAATAACAAGCGTATCACCCGCTGTCCAGTCCCATCGTAAAGATTCGGTCCCCAGGCGGTAATGGCGGTCGCTTATGGAAAGCGTACCTTTTTTTGCAGTGTAATTTGAAGGTACAGTTCCTTCCAGGTCGGGTTGTGCATGTCCAACCGTGTATGTTAGCAATATTGCCAGCCCGGTAAGAATAATTTTATTGATCAGGAGGCTTGCAGGGTTGAATTGGTGTAATGGCAATATTTTTTTGATTGCAGTTTTTTGTAAAAAATAGCAGTAAGGTTTAGCGTTAATTTTTTGCATGATATGATCTTCTTTCTAACCTTAGTAAATTGTTGATCCTCAACAAATGAGGAGAAAAATTTAAATTTACCGGACGGACGTATACATACATAATAGTAGACTCAAACATCATGTATCCTTCCGGTAATCAAAACTCAGTTAACTCATACGATAAGGAATCGTTATTTTGCGCTTACAGAAATTCTTGAAAGAATGGAATGAGGTAATGTAATCCAGGGATATACTATTCGTCGTTAAACCGTGCCATGCGTCTTTTTCCGGTATTTACCTTTTCATGAAAAGACCCCGTGCAATAATCGTGCAACAATTGGTGTAAATAAGGTTACCTGTATAAGTTACCTGGGTTAAGAAAATTTTTATGAGCAGCACTGGATGTTGGATAAATGGGTTCCAATGGTATAAACATTAATCTTTCAATCGGTTATGCGTTTCCAGGTATTGCTGTTTTACCGTCTTCGCGGTTTTATGTTCGCCCGTATGGCTCCATCCGGGGGGCATAATTAAATACAATAATTTATTTTTTAAACCCGGTGCGTGACGGATATCCTTCCACAAAACCCCAAACTCACCAAAATTTACGTCAATAAAGCTGTTGGCATTCATGGAGCGTGTAATGCCGTATTCGGGAGGCATGTCTTTACGCTCATCTTCGAGCGTTCCAAAAGCCCTGTCCCATATATTCAGCAGGTTGCAGAAATTGGTATCCATGTATAACGGGTTCCTCGCATGATGCACCCGGTGATGCGAGGGCGTAAGGATAATTTTGTTTAAAAAGCCCATGCGGCCATCTTTCATGATGTTTTCCCCAACATGAATAAATGCCCCCCATGTGCCGTCAATGAACATGATAAAGAATAGCAATGGCGGGTTTACGCCTGCAAGTATACAGATCGAAGTCCGTATCACATCAGCATAAGGAGCCTCCAGAAAGAAATGGGTATATGTAACCGAAAGGTTCATGGTTTGAGGTGCGTGATGCGTGGAATGCAGGCACCACAGTATTCTAATCTTATGCGCCAGGTAATGGTAGATGAAATGTGAAAATTCCCATACGATATAACCGTAAATCAGCCAGTACCAGGTAAAAGAAGTTTTGAACAGGGCGTATTTTTCAAACAAGCCAATACAAAACGCAACAGCAGCTATGGATATGAACCGCGATACAAAACGATTGAAAACATAAATGAGGAACGGTACTTTGTAGTCTTCCACCTTAAATTTCTTATATGCCACACTTCTGATGATCTCAATGATAAGCAGGAGTGGGATCAGGGGTGAAATGGCGCCAATAATTCCTTTCAGTGTGAGCAGCTGGCTGTAGTCGCCCGATTTGAACATATTGATGAGTGCACCTATTCCAAAAAAACCAATGACCTCATTGTATAGAGTTTCCAAAAAGTTCATGTCACGAAAAGTTCAGGGTGAATGAAATATTTAAACCATGCGCTTTGTTGTGCGCGGGACTTGCTATTTTTACATAAAGTTACGGACATATGCAATTGAAACAACAATTTGAGCAGGCTGCGGCAGATAGTAAAATCCTACCCGAAAAGCCAGGTAACGAAACATTGCTTCAACTCTACTCTTTATATAAACAATCAACCGAAGGCGATAATACTGCCGGACCTCCGTCTAACCCCTTCGATTTTGTTGCTAAAGCCAAGCATGAAGCGTGGCTGGGCATAAAAGGAAAAACAAAAGAAGCGGCAATGCAGGAATACATCAGTCTCGTAAACAAACTAAAAGGCAGCTGACTGCGCTTTGTCAGCTCATTACTCCTCTTAAATAGCCTGCCGATTCGGCGATCCCCGGTAAGGCGTCTTTCATATCTTTTTCAAATTCTATACTGCATACACCTTTGTACTGTATTTTTCGTAAAGCCTGTATCAAGCCAACGAAATCTATAGCGCCCCTTCCCAATTCTATTGCTTTGCCATCTGCTTTCGGGGCAGTAACGTCTTTAATGTGCAGGTCAAAAATCCTTGCGGCATAATCTGTCACGGACTTTTCCGGCTTGGCTCCTGCACGAAATGCATGTCCGATATCCAGGCAGAGACCCATGCGCCTGTCCATTTTGCTGATGCGGTCATACACGTCTTTTGGAGCAGGATACAATTTGTCTTCCGGGCCATGATTATGAATAGCCATCCTGATATTGTATTCCTTTACCTTTTTTTCTGTATACTGCAGCAGATCGTAACCCGGAACGCCGACGATCAGGTTTACACCCGTGCGTTTTGCATAATCAAATGCACGATCAACCTCTGCTTCCGTTTTCATGTAAATAACCCCTACGGTATATACCTGTATGCCACCCTGCTTAAATTTCGCCAGTACTTTATCAATTGTTTCCCGGGAACTGTTTAACGGCAGATGAAAATCTTTAACAGAAAGATTGGTTATCCCCACCCGGTTCATGATGGCAATGGTTTCATCAATATTGTAATTAACAAAAGAATAACCTGCCATTCCGGTTTGCAGAAACTCTTTTTTGTTCACGGCATTTGCTGCAGCCGGCAATGGCAGAAGGGGAGAAGCAGACAAAGCGATGGCCGATGTTTGGATGAAATTCCTTCTTGATAGCATTGATTTTATATTTATTGTAATTAAGGTAAGCAATTTTTTTAGAATGCCGATATCAGGCTTTGATTTGCCATTTAGTATATGATCTTTAAATTTACAGAGGGATATGTGCAGTTGATGAATATAAAATTACATTCATGCCTTTAAGAAATTTTTCATTCAGGAACATAGCGATAGATACATTTAATCAGGCAACAGAATCCATTATCCTTACCTGGAAAGAAATTGCAGCCCTGTTAGGGTTGAAACAGGATATCTATAAAAACCCCTTACACCGTCCGCTCAGCAAACCGGTTTCGGCTATTTTGATCGGAGCAGGCAACAGGGGAAACATATATGCTGATTATGCCCTCATTCATCCCGGAGAATTAAAAATAACCGGAGTAGCCGACCAGAATGCCGTGCGTAACGGACGATTTGCACGTAAGCACAACATACCTGCAATGAATCGTTTTTACAACTGGGAAGCTGTTTTTGCCAGAGAGAAATTTGCAGACGCGGTAATCATTGCAACGCCTGATGCTTTACATGTTGGTCCCTGCTTGCGCGCCCTGGATGCAGGCTATGACGTATTGCTGGAGAAACCCATCGCGCTTACGGAAGAGGAATGCAGGCTGATACACGAAAAAGCCAAAGCAACCGGCAGGATCGT
>NZ_DAOMOZ010000142.1:0-12955 GCF_035444585.1 Agriterribacter sp. | reverse complement strand
TCCCCTGCCTTTGAACGCCGTATGGTATTCGCCGGTAAAGAGATTGGTAGTGAGCCTTTTGCTCCTGATCTCCAGCTCTTTTACTTTCTTTAGTATGTCTGCTACGCTTAAAGTGTTGTCTGCACCTGCAGCGCTAACGCGTTTTTTTGCTTTCATATTGGGGAGACTATCAGGTATCAGGTGTCAGCTATCAGGTGCGTAATTACTAATCATAAGCTGCATCCTCCTGTTTTCACTGCTCATTTTTCTCTTTTAATTTTTAGTTTATGGTTTTTAGTTTAATGTTGTATTTCTTCGGATTTCGTGCTTCAGGCTTCGGATTTGAAATTTGAAATTTATTTGTTTTTTGTGATTTGGTTCTTTGTATTCTCCCAATGCGGTCTGACCCTCCTTTGCCGGGTGCCGACCGCATTCCCCGGAGTTTATGGTTTTTAGTTTTTTATTTAATGTTGTATTTCTTCGAATTTCGTGCTTCAGGCTTCGGATTTAATTTGTCATGGTGAGCCTGCCCGCCGTGGCGGGGAACGAACCATCTATCTCATCCGCGGTCTGACCCTCCTTTGTCGGGTACCGACCGCCTCCATCGCTTCTCACGGCACATTTACCGCCCCTAATATTTCTTCAACCACAATTTCTGCATTAATGTTTTCAGCTTCCGCCTCATAGGTCAGCCCTATACGGTGGCGTATCACATCTTTGGCAATGTTTCTTACATCTTCGGGAATTACATACCCGCGCTTGCTTAAAAAAGCATGTGCTTTGGCCGCCAGCGCCAGGTTAATGGATGCCCTGGGTGAACCACCATACGCGATCAGCGGCTTTAACTTATCTAACCGGTATTGTGATGGATTGCGTGTGGCGAAAACAATATCGAGTATATAATTTTCTATCTTTTCATCCATGTATACCTCTCTCACCAAATCTCTTGCCTGTAATACTTCCAGTGTGCTCACCACCTGTTTTACATCGGGCATTTTGCTGCGGTTCAAATTTTGGCGAACAATAAGCAGTTCTTCTTCCCTGCCGGGATAATCTATGATCACTTTCAGCATAAAGCGGTCAACCTGTGCTTCCGGTAAGGGATAAGTGCCTTCCTGGTCAATGGGATTTTGCGTGGCCAGCACCAAAAAAGGCTCATCCAGTTTATAGGTAGATTCCCCGATGGTCACCTGCCTTTCCTGCATGGCTTCCAGCAGGGCGCTCTGCACCTTGGCAGGGGCCCGGTTGATCTCATCGGCCAAAATAAAATTGGCAAAAATGGGACCCTTGCGCACCACAAATTCATGCTTTTGCTGGTGATAGATCATGGTGCCAATTACGTCGGCAGGCAACAGGTCGGGCGTAAACTGTATGCGGCTGAATTTGGCATTCACCGCCTGGGACAGCGATTTTATAGAAAGCGTTTTGGCCAGTCCCGGCACGCCTTCCAGCAACACATGCCCATTGCTCAACAGCCCGATCAGCAGCCGGCTGACCATATATTGCTGGCCAACAATGATCTTAGCGATTTCGCTTTCCAAACGATCAACAAAGGAACCGGCCTCCTGTATCCTTTCATTCAACCGGCGGATATCTTCTGCAGTTTGTAACATAATGTATAAAGCGGATTTATATATAAGGCTTTAACCATCCGATCTCTAACGCAATGATACGTCTGAAGTTGCAAAGCCTTTGCCAAAAATCATCAAACAGGTCATTCCCTGTTCCTGGAATCCATTATTATGGTAACCGGTCCGTCGTTGATCAGCGCCACCTGCATATCGGCCCCAAAAATACCGGTCTGTATCTTTTTACCCAGGTCCTTTTCCAGTTGCACTATCATTTTTTTATACAGGGGCATTGCAAAATCTCCTTTACCGGCCCTGCTGTAGGAGGGCCGGTTACCTTTTTTGGTAGAAGCATGCAAAGTAAACTGGCTCACCAGCAGTATATCGCCGCCGGCATCTTTTATGCTTACGTTCATTACACCCTGCGCATCATTAAAAATACGCATATTCACCATCTTGGCGCTTAGCCATTCCAGGTCTTCCGTATTATCGGTATCGGCTATACCCAATAATACCAGCAACCCATTCTTAATAATGCCGGTTATTTTTCCTTCTGCTGTTACCGAAGCTTCCGAAACACGTTGTATTACTGCGCGCATGAATAATCATTTTGAACTGCTGCAAGTTAATGTGAAAACAAATTGGCGGAAAAAATCTAATTTTCGTGTACGATCCAATGCCCCTGGTGTATTTGAAACAGCTGACAAATAACCGGCAGGGTTCAGATAACGCAGCGTTATGCTGATGGTGAGATGATAGGCGTGAAACGTGAAATACTTATGTGTCCTTTCACTTCCGCGATGAGCTATGACATAATATAATTAACAACAGCAGCATGAACAAGATAGACGTTCATAAGGAAATAGTATTTAAAACTGCCAGGAGCGGCGGTAAAGGCGGTCAAAACGTAAACAAGGTGGAGACCATGGTGGAAGGATATTTTGATATTGACCGGTCGGGCCTGCTGGATGACGAACAGAAGCAATTGGTAAAGCAAAAGCTCAGCAATAAAATCAATGCCGAAGGACTATTGCTGGTGAAATCGCAGGCAGAGCGCACGCAGTTGGGGAATAAGCAACTGGTGGTAAAAAAAATGAACGGGCTCATTAACCAATCCTTAGTAAAGCCCCGTAAAAGAATTGCCGGCAAACCCAGCAAAGCCGCTAAGCAAAAGCGGTTGGACGAAAAGAAAATAAAGGCGCAAATAAAGGAAGGGAGGCGGAAGGTGAGACCGGAGGAGTGATAATAACGCCGGGTCCATTAAGAGGATGAAAGAAATTTAAAGCCTGCAACCACGTCAAACAATTCGGTATCTATGGCATCCTGCCGCGACTGGTGATAGCTCATTTGCAGCTTCTCACTGATCTCCTCAATATTGTTCTCAGCCCGTATCATAGCGTTCAGCCTGCTGGTATTTTCACTGCTCAAAGAAAAAGCGCAGGCCCTGTAAAAGGAGGTAAACAGGTATTCGCGGAAAAGCGTAGAAAATACCTCCGTATGATCTCCGATGATCTGCGGAAAATGGTTCGACGGCCATTGCACCTGTATGGCACGTGCACGCCATTCCTTCCCGATGGGTAGTATCTGCCTGCGCACCGGAGTGTAGCCTTCAAATTTGCCCGGTCTGTTAAAGAACGCATATATCCGGGCAATATGCTCTTTATCTTTTATGGTATCGAATGCCGACAATACATTCCCTACGAAAGCGGTGATGTTTTCGACTGAATGCGGTACCGGAAAAGTGATATCAACCGGTATGCCCTGGTCTTTCAAAATAAAACCCACACGATCGCCTATTGCCCAAAGCTTATAACGCTTTATATCTGCCGGCCGGCTCTGTTTAAAGAATTCAACGATCGTATTATTGAATGGACCTACCAGCCCCTGGTCAGAGCCGAAGAGCAAAAAAACAGCACTTCCTTCCTCCTGAATGCCACCAGGATATTGAGTTATACCTGCAGCAGGATGGTGACGGAGATAAGCATGCATACCGAGCAGCAATGTGCGGTAAAATGCGTCAAGCGCTTTGGTTGCCTGCTGGTACTCGCTTATTTTTGACGAGGCAATAGCTTTCATCATTTTTACCACTGATCCCAGGTCACCTGCCTGCTTAATCTTGCGCTGTATTTTTTCGGGGGAAACTTCCATATTCTGATCATTGTAGGCTATATTGAAATGTCAGTTGTTTTGTGTAAGAGAAATTTATCCAACACAAACCGTACCCGTTCCAGCAGCGCTTCCTCATCCTCAGCATTAAGGTCGCCCTGCTCAAACACCCGGGCAGTAAGGTTGCCGGGCAGGCTGTCCGCTGCTGTATACAGCTCATCCTGGGCTTCCTGCATGTTTTCCTCAGGGATTTTATCCATCAGATGATGTTTCAGCGCCAGCAATACCAATACCTGCGCACCTGCCGATAATGGATGGAGCTCGGATTGGATAAGGCTCAAACGAATGCGCCTGCCATGTTCCATCCGTTTCCTGGTATCCTCATCCAGGCGCGCACCAAACCGTGCAAAAGATTCCAGCTCTTCAAATTGCGCATAGGTGAGCTTCAGTGTTCCCGCCAGCTTCCGGAATACTTTCCACTGCGCTTTACCGCCAACCCTGGAAACCGACCTGCCAACATCCACTGCCGGCAGGATGCCCAGTCCGAATAATTTTGGAGACAGATATAATTGACCGTCGGTGATGGATATCAGGTTGGTTGGAATATAGGCCGACATGTTCTGCGCTTCCGTTTCCACAATAGGCAACGCCGTTAATGAGCCGCCACCGCGTTCATCGTTAAGATGTGTAGAACGTTCCAGCAAGCGGGAATGCAGGTAAAAGATATCCCCGGGGAAAGCTTCCCTTCCGGGCGGGCGCTGCAATAGTAACGACATTTCCCGGTAAGCACGCGCATGTTTGGTAAGATCATCATATACGATCAGCACATCTCTCCCTCTTTCCATAAAATATTCTGCAATGCTTGTTGCGGCGTATGGTGCTATGTACTGCAAACCTGCCGGGTCGTTGCCATCGGTAACCACCACCACCGTATAATTCATAGCCTCATGTTCTTCCAGCCGTGCGATGGTTTGTGCCACAGCAGCCGCCCGCTGACCGATCGCGCAATACACGCATATCACATCTTTGCCGCGCTGGTTGAGGATGGTATCGATACCAATAGCCGTTTTACCCGTCTGACGGTCGCCCAGGATCAGCTCACGTTGTCCGCGTCCGATCGGTATCATGGCATCCACCACCTTTATTCCGGTTTGCAGCGGCTTATTGATAGGTGCACGGTGCATTATTGCCGGTGCAGGCCGTTCAACCGGTAAACGTTCGGCATAGGCAATCGCGGCTTTCCCATCCACAGGATTTCCTATTGGATTGATAACACGTCCAAGCAATGCTTCTCCTACCGGCACGTCGAGCGTTCGGCCGGTTCGTTTCACATCATCACCCGCTTTCAGCAGCGCATCATCCCCGAGCAGCACTACGCCAACTTCATCCTCTTTCAGATCCATGGCGATACCATAAATATCAGAGGGAAATCTCACTAACTCCTGATATCCTACTCCGGGAAGCCCCGATATCCTCGCAATACCCGAATGGATGCTTTTTACCTCCCCGGTTTCACGCGGAGCGAGCGAAGCAGACAGGGTATTTACACTTTTGCGAAAAATCTCAAACACCCGGTCTACATTATCCTGAAGATTCGTTTCCTTTACCATAAAAGCAATATCAGAAAGCCGTGCTACACATCCTCCTGATTTAATTTTTCGTGAATGGACTGGTGATAGCTTGCGAAGTTCCAGTCAAGTGTATAGTCGTTGATCTGCAGTTCTATGCCGCAAACGAGGTCGCTCTTGACCCTGAACACCAGTTGAATATCTTTCAACCCGGTAGTTTTGTTCAGTACTTCGGCTATGCGTTGTTTGTACCGTAGCTGGAGCTCGAAAGCCGTACACACT
Source organism: Agriterribacter sp. (assembly GCF_035444585.1). GTDB lineage: Bacteria > Bacteroidota > Bacteroidia > Chitinophagales > Chitinophagaceae > Agriterribacter. Next base: position 7,452 of record NZ_DAOMOZ010000142.1, on the reverse strand, counting down.
ACGATCCGGGCAGCATCTTTTTTATTGTGGTGTATGTAAGACTGCCAGGTTTCCTTTTCCGAAGTTTCCAGTTGCCGGAGAAACCCTTCAATGATAAATTCTTCAAGATCTTTTGAAGCCAGGTCTGAAAATACTTTTCGGGTAATGGCGAGCACTTCCTCCCGGGCCTTCCGGCCTATCCGTTTTTCAATCGCCTGTTGCTGGTCGTTAAAGGATTGCATCAGCCGCTGGCGAAGCGCTTCCGTTTCCTGCTTCACTTCTTCCATGCGTTGATCCCGTTCCATAAGCGCTTCTTCACGTGCAGCTGCGATCAGCGTGTTGCGCTCACTTTCAAGGCTTTCAATTTTTAGTTCATATTCACCTTTTATTTTTTCTGCTGCTGCACGTAAATTTTCTGCTGCCTGCACTTCTGCGGCAATTTTGTTTTTCCGGGCTTCGATGGCATTCAGCACGGGCCTATACAAAAAACGCCTCAGCAACAGCACCAGGATCAGAAAGTTGACGATCTGTGCAATAACGGTAAACCAGTCGATCAGCATAACAGCATCTGAATTTAGCCGCTTATAAAATGATTCCAGAAGGGATTGGCAAAGATCAGGATCATCGAAATAACAAAGCAATAAATCCCTGATGATTCTATCATGGCAAGCCCAACGAATAATGTCCTGGAAATATTAGACGAAGCATCGGGCTGCTGTGCAATGGAATTAAGCGCCGCAGCAACTGCCCTTCCTTCTCCCAGCGATGGCGCTATTACACCAATGCCGGTCGTAATGCCCGCAGTAACAATGGAGGCGATTGCAATTGATGATAATGGATCCATATTCGTTATTTATTAATGGTTAAAAATCTTGGTTATTGCTGCTGCTTGTTCCTGCCGCTGCGATGTACACCGCGGCAAGAACAGCGAAAATATACGCCTGTATTGTTCCTGTAAGAATACCAAAAAGATTCATAACAACAGGAAAGAAGAATGGCGTAAGTGTCAGCAGGATACTGGCAATCATCTCACCGCTCATGATATTTCCGAATAAACGGAAGGAGAGCGACAGTGTCCGGGATACTTCACCGATAATATTGAAAGGTATCATCACCGGGTTGGGTTTCGCATAACTCTTCAGGTATTTTTTTAACCCTATGCTTGCAATGTTATAAACGGGTACGGCAAGGAACACACAGATCGCCAGTGCTGCCGTCGTAGACAGCGAACCGGTGGGCGGGCGGTAACCCGGAAAAACAACGGACAGATTCGAGATCAGTATAAATAAAAACAACGTGCCGATCAGGCTGATATAGTGTGCTGGTTTCTTCAATCCCAGCTCTTCAATCTGCCCGTTGATCATCAATACAACCATCTCCAGCATCCCCTGTTTTCCGGTTACCGGCGCATCGGGCTTCATATTGCGCGTAATAAGCCATGATGCGAGCACCAGCACAGCCATAACCAACCAGGTCATGAGAATCGTGGCATTCAATGTAAAAGGCCCATAGCGCAGGTAAACAATTTGATCAGGAGTAATATTCATCGTTCAACAATTCATTGCTTCGTAAAAGGGGTAAGCGTCCGTTGCTTTTCCCTGGTGGCATAGGTAACGATCACTCTGGCAATGAGCAACCCCACCGCACAGATAACGATCCTTTGCCACTGGCCCGAACCTGCAAAATAAAATGTAATGATCACGATAACGCTACGCAGCAGGAAGCTGACCGCGAACAACAGCTGCGGCCGCTTCATGCTCATTCCTTTTTTAACCGTCATCCAAAGCCCGCCATAAAATAAAAAACCACTTGCCAGACCCGCTGTAAATGAGATCAGTATCATCCAGCTGTTCATGTATCTTGATTTTGATTTTCGTTGTCTTCAATAGAATCTGTTTCTTTTTTTATCCAGTTATATGCCACCAGGCACCCCAATAGCAGCCCCCCTATCAGCAGACTCAGCGTCCACGAAAAAGATTGCGGATACACACGGTCAAGCCAGATCCCCAGTGCGGTGCACGCCACGGTAGGAATTGCCACTGACCATCCTACCGCTCCCATTAATCCCAATCCCAGCCAAATGCTTCGTTTTGGCCGGCGGCGGGCCTCCAGCTTGCGCCGTTCTACACGTTCAACCGTTCTGCCGAAATCGGTTTTTTGCTGATTTTCCATCACTTCAGTCGGTAGCAAGTTTTTCAAAGTTGCGAATAAACCCGGTTTCCAGGTATGACATCACTCTGCGCGACTCCTGTTCCAGGTCATCCAGCTTACGGAACTTTTCATTGATGCTTTTATGTAACTCGCCGAGATCCGATCCGCCGATGGCATTCCGAACCACCAGTGAAATCGTTTTTCCGGCCTTCACGAGCAGGCCGCGGTCAACCGCAACATGATACTCTTTCCCATCAGCAGTAATATAAGTAAGCAAACCCGGTGCAACCGACGCCATACAATCAAGGCGCTGCGGAAGAAAACCATAGGCACCTGCCGTGGTTTCTACCTGCACATTCACCACGCCGCCCTTCTCCAGGAAGATGGCGTGAGGCAACAGTATTTTCAGTTGCAGTTCATCTGCCATGCTATTTGATTTTTATTTCGTCAATAGATCCGATCATATAAAAAGCGCTTTCGGGAACCTCCCTGAATTCATCGCGCAATATGCGCTCGCAACCGTTGAGCGCCTGTTCCAGGGAAACCACTTTGCCCGGTGTGCCGCTGAATTGCTCTGTGGTAAAAAAAGGCTGGGTAAGAAAACGTTCCAGCTTGCGTGCCCGGTTCACCAGGTTCACATCTTCAGGCGAAAGCTGCTCCATGCCGAGCATTGAAATAATATCCTTCAGCTCTTCATATTGCGCCAGTACCGACCGCACTTCGCGGGCCAATGAATAATGCCTTTCACCTACCACACTTCTCGCCATCATTCTTGAATTGGATTGAAGAAGATCAACAGCAGGATAAAGACCTTCGCCCGCCCGTTTCCGGGAGAGCACGATAGATGCTGAAAGATGTGAGAAGATATGTACTGCCGCGGGGTCAGTCATGTCATCAGCAGGAACATACACCGCCTGGATGGATGTTATGGCGCCGGTTTGGGTGTTGGCGATGCGCTCCTGTAGCTTGGCCAGCTCGGTGGCCATGGTGGGCTGATAGCCCAGCCTCGAGGGCATTCGTCCCAAAAGCCCGGAAACCTCCATACCTGCCTGCAAAAACCGGAATACATTATCAATAAGAAGCAATACATCGCGATTTTCCTCATCGCGGAAATATTCGGCAGCAGACAATGCTGCATTACCGATGCGGAAGCGTGCACCCGGCGGTTCATTCATTTGACCGAACAGCATAGCCATATCAGGCAACACGCCGGCTTCGTCCATCTCATGGTATAGCTCGTAACCCTCACGGCTACGTTCGCCTATACCGCAAAACAAGCTTACTCCCTTGTGTTTGCCTGCCATGTTGTGGATCATTTCAGTAAGCAATACCGTTTTCCCTACGCCTGCGCCGCCGAACAATCCTGCCTTACCTCCCCGTTCCAGTGGAGTGAGCAGATCTATCGCTTTGATACCTGTTTCAAAGATCTCGCTTTCTGTTGATAACCTGTTCAGGGGAGGCGGATCAGCATGAATGCTTCTGCGCGGGATACCCCCCGGTAGGGGAGTGCCGTCGATAGGTTCTCCAAAAACATTAAACATGTGCCCGAGCGTGGCTTCTCCCACGCATACGGTAAGCGGCTCTCCGGTATCGGTTACTGCAGCGCCTCTCGCCAGCGTATCAGTAGGAGTAAGCGCTATCCCACGGGCACGATCTTTATCTAACTGGTCCATTATCTCAACCGGTATGCTTCGGTTGCCGGTCTGTGCAAAAACCATGGTTTGAATAGCAGGAAGCGAATGGTGGAATTTTATATCTACCACACTTCCGCCTACAGCAATAACTTCGCCGTGAATTTCTTTATACATGTGAACTGGTTTAAGAGGCGTCGGGAACCGGGGTTGCCTTAAGTGCAATTCCCTTCATAAAGGAATACCCGAAAATTTATGTCTGTATGCTCATTTAAAGATACTCATATTTTGCACAGCAGAAGTTATAATCTTAATGAAAAGCCCATTTGTTTCGCTTCTTCCTGTATTATGATTTTTACAAAATACAACAACCCGTTTTCTTTCTCCCTTTTTAATATTATCTTTAAATACCCGGCATGAAAACATATTTAGCATATATCGCGGTATTCTGTATTGCCCTGTTTTCTGCTTGCCAGAAAGAATTGAAAAATGATGACGGTACGGGAAAGTCCTATACTGTACACATCGTATTCCAGCCTGTGGTGCAGGACCAGCCTTTGGCATTCAGCCAACCCTATACCAATGTTTTTGATGAAGATTATACCGTTACCGCTTTTAGATTTTATATCGGCGCTTTATCGCTTAAAAACAACAATACAGATGTGCCGGTAACCAGTGAAGTCAAGTACCGCCTCGTGGATGCTGCCATTGACAATACGCTTTCCTTTTCTGTTTCTACCGGCCAAAACACCTTCAATGGTCTTTCTTTTCAGATAGGAATAGACAGTTTAGACAATGTAAGCGGCGCTCAGAGCGGCGATCTCGACCCTGCCAGGGGTATGTTCTGGACGTGGAACAGCGGCTATATTATGGCCAAGCTTGAAGGGTCTTCTTCTTATTCTGCTGTTCCGGATGGTAACTTCACTTACCATATCGGTGGGTTTAGCGGTGAGAACAAAACCATGCGCTCCATTTCACTCTTTGCACCGCAAAACCGGAAGGTAACATTAAAGGATAACCGCACCGTAACCATCCTTGTTAATGCCGATATTGATAAATGGTTCCACGGGGCACATGCTTTACCCATTGCTTCCAATGCTTTTGTACACAGCCCCGGCGCGTTGGCCAAATTATATGCCGATAATTATGCTGCCCTATTCAGCATTGCTTCAATCACGGAAGAATGATGCAGCGCACAGCCATATCAATCCTTGTTGTTCTGCTTGCCGGTTTTTTATTCCTGGAGGCCTGTAAAAAGCAGGGCAACGCCAGCCCGGCGCTTATACCGCTGCAATTCACTGTTCCCGAGGGTTTCCCCGAGCCTGTTTATAAATTTGAAAACAACCCGCTTACACAACAGGGCTTTGAACTGGGGAAAAAACTGTTTTTTGACGGACGGCTTTCCAGAGACGGTAATTTTCCCTGCGCATCCTGCCATCAGCAGTTTGCCGCGTTTGCCACTTTTGATCATCCTTTTAGTCATGGTTTCAATAACCAGTTCACCACCCGCAATGCCCCCGGCCTGTTTAATGTAGCATGGATGAAGGAACTTCACTGGGATGGAGGCATCAACCATATAGAAGTGCAGCCGCTGGCGCCCATCGTTGCTGAAAATGAAATGGCGGAAACCATAGACAATGTCATCGCCAAACTAAAGGATGATGCCGCTTACAGGCAAATGTTCAAAACGGTTTTTGGCGATGAAGAGATCAATTCGCAAAGAATGCTCAAAGCACTAACACAGTTTGTTGCCATGCTGGTTTCGGCCGATTCCAAATACGATAAAGTAAAAAGAGGAACGGCTTCTTTTACGGAAGCCGAGGCAGCCGGCTACGGGGTTTTTCAGGCCAAATGCGCTGCCTGTCATGCGGAGCCATTGTTCACAGATAATTCATTCCGCAATACCGGACTTCCTGTAAATGATATATTAAAAGATATAGGACGTATGCATATTACCGGCAACCCCGCCGATTCGCTGAAGTTTAAAGTGCCCAGCCTCAGAAATGTATACGCCACTTTTCCCTACGGACACGATGGTCGCTTTTATTCGGTTGGCGCCGTTATAGACCATTACCGTTCGGCTGTAGTGAACGGGCCTACTACCGATCCGCTGGTAAAAGATAACATACCGGTCAGCGACTATGAAAAACTGGATCTGCTGGCTTTTTTACGTACACTTACCGACTCTGCGTTCATTAACAATAAAAACTTTGCAGCAGCCGAATAAAACACGGCAGATCCCCCCATTTATATATTCCCGGCCATAATTTAACCGATAACTTCCCGTACACAGCGGAGCAGGACGCCAACGTATATTGCTTTACGGCCACCACATTCTGCTTCGATCCCAAAAAAAAATTGCTTTTGCTGATTACATTTTGGGCTTTATGCCGATATAAGCCAAAGCGCCTTCATTCTGCATGAAAAGGCGCATTTTATGAAATTCCATCTGGCCTGGCAGCAAAAACGCCCTGAATCTTTTCTTACACCCGTCAAAAAAAAATTATGAGCACGCAAAATCCCGCAACTGTTCTCATCCGCTATATGGATGGACAAAAGAAAGGACAAACTGAAAAATTTACGGCAATCCCTACCCTCAACATTACCATCGGAAGGGGTAACGCCAACCTTATCGCCTTCGATCCGGCAAATGATATTGTTAGCCGGCAACATTGCGATATCCGCGTAAATCCGCATGTGCCGGATACCTATGAAATAACCGATCTGCGAAGCAAGAACGGCACCTATGTGAACGGGAATATTATCACGGAAACAACGGCACTCACAACCGGAGATACCATCCGGCTGGGCAAAGAAGGCCCCCTTTTAGAATTCAACCTGGACCCTGTACCCGCTTCCCACATCAAAAAAACGCGTGTATTGGATGCGACGGATATTTCATCTGGGGAAACAAAGTTGCACAACAGTGCTCCTACTACTGCTAACGGCACGCGGGCCAAAGAACCCATTGGTAAGCAAACGATGCTGCATATGATAGAGCAATCCGAAAGAAAGAGCCGTAAAGGCATTGTTGTTGCAGTTGCAGCATTGCTGATCCTTATGGGAACAGCCGGCTGGCTGATATACTCCAATCGCTCCACATCGCAGGTGATCCATATCGGCGCCAATACAGATTCTTCGGCGAGGGCGGGAGCGCTTTCTGCTGCCCAGATCAACAAAGCCAATGAAACCAAAGTGGTATCTATAGAACTGGGCTGGAAGCTGGAGCTGACCAATACCGGCGAGCAGCTCTACCATGTATACCTGCCGCAAAAAACACCGCAGGGCACTGTATATGCAGCAGCTTATGTTACCAACAACAGCGGTACGGCAGAACCCTGGCTCTCTACGCAAAGCGCAGCCCCGCAGGGCGCCGACTTGCGGCCCATAGGAGGCTTTGGCACGGGAACCGGCTTTGTGGTGGATGAACGCGGATTCATTATGACCAACCGCCATGTAGCAACGCCCTGGCTCACTTCCTACCAGTTTCCGCCCGATGCTTTCCCGGGACTGCTCGTTGGAATGAATGAGAAGGGAGAGCTTGCTGTAAACGAAAATGTACGCATCAGCCGGGAGCAGGTAAGCAATTGGGTGCCTGCAGAAGCCATGAACTACAACAGGCAACTGATCCAGTCGGGCGTTAAAATGATTGACGGCCGCTCTGCCTACCTGGATGTTACTTTTGCCAACA
>NZ_DAOMOZ010000141.1:0-13172 GCF_035444585.1 Agriterribacter sp. | reverse complement strand
AATTTCCCACTTTATATTTGACGGATCACTGCAGATACAGGTGTTTACTTTAGATACCGGTCGCCTGTTCCCGGAAACCTATTCTACCTGGAGCCGTACACTGGAAAAATACAACCGGCCCATCACAGCTTATTATCCCGACAGCCTGACGCTCCAGCAATTTGTTGCCCAAAAAGGCCCCAACAGCTTTTATGAGTCGGTTGACAACCGCAAGCAATGTTGCTTTATCCGCAAAGTAGAGCCGCTTCAAAGAGCCCTGGAAAATAAAAGAGTATGGATCACCGGCATACGTGCCGAACATTCACCCGGCCGCAGCGATATGCAGCAAATAGAGTGGGACGCTGCCAATAACATCATAAAATATCATCCGCTGCTTCACTGGACAACAGATGAAGTAATTGCATTTATCAATACAAACAATATTCCCTACAATCCCTTACACGACAGAGGCTTTGTAAGCATCGGCTGTGCGCCATGCACCAGGGCCATTAAGCCTGGTGAAGATTTTCGTGCCGGCAGATGGTGGTGGGAAGATGCAACCCGGAAAGAGTGCGGGCTGCATGTACATGAGGAAAATGTGGGAAATGTGAAAATGTGAGAAATGCCTGCCCCGTCCGACTGGAGTCATCCGGGCGGGCGACTGAACAGGCGGGTGAAAATATTGCGGTCGGTACGTGACGAAGGAACGTCAGACCGCATGCAGCATTTGGAATTGAGCGCATGAACTTTAACTATAACACAATTAACTGAAATAGATGAACAACTACCATTTGGATTATTTAGACGAACTGGAATCGGAATCCATACATATTTTTCGTGAGGTTGCAGGACAGTTTGAAAAACCGGCCTTATTGTTCAGCGGGGGAAAGGATTCTATTACACTGGTACATCTTGCCCTCAAAGCATTTCGTCCCGGCAAATTCCCATTTCCCTTAGTGCACATTGATACCGGCCATAATTTTCCCGAAGCTTTACAATTCAGGGATCACCTGGCAAAGCAGATCGGGGAAAAGCTGATCGTGCGCAATGTGGAAGATACCATTAAAGCAAAACGGCTTACTGAACAAAAAGGAAAGTTTGCCAGCCGCAACCAGCTACAAACCTATACATTGTTGGATACCATTGAAGAATTTGGTTTTGACGTTTGCATAGGCGGCGCCCGCAGGGATGAAGAAAAAGCAAGAGCAAAAGAAAGGATATTTTCTGTTCGTGATGAGTTTGGTCAATGGGATCCCAAACGCCAGCGGCCCGAATTGTGGAACATTTATAACGGTAAAATTCATAAAGGTGAAAATGTAAGGGCGTTCCCTATCAGCAACTGGACAGAGCTGGATATATGGAACTATATACGCCGTGAAAAAATAGCATTGCCCTCCATTTACTTTGCGCACGACCGTGAAGTGCTGGAATACGAAGGACAGTACGTGGCAGTATCCGACTTTATACGGATAGACGAAACGGACGTGATTGTACAGAAAAAAGTGCGTTACCGCACAGTGGGCGACATGACCTGCACAGCCGCCGTGGCTTCAAGCGCTTCAACCATTGAGGATATCATCAGCGAAATCATAGCTACCAAAACCAGCGAACGGGGTGAAACAAGGATAGATGATAAAGTGTCGGAAGCGGCAATGGAAGACAGGAAGAAGAACGGGTATTTTTAAGTGGTAAGAAGTAAGGAGCAAGTGCCCGCCCGGCTGAACACCGTTCGGACGGGGTAAGTGATAAGTGGTAAGGGACTTTAAACGATAAACTATAAATAAGAAACTACAAATAACATCAATGGACATACTGAGATTTATAACAGCGGGAAGTGTGGATGACGGCAAAAGCACGTTAATAGGGCGATTGCTGTACGACAGTAAAAACATCATGGTGGACCAACTGGAAGCGATAGAAAAGCAAACCAGGAACAGGGCGGAAGGCGATATTGACCTGGCGCTGCTTACAGACGGGCTGCGTGCAGAAAGAGAACAGGGCATTACCATTGATGTGGCGTATAAATATTTTACCACACCCAAACGTAAGTTTATCATTGCCGATGCACCGGGGCATATTCAATACACCCGCAACATGGTAACCGGAGCGTCCAATTCAGACCTGATCGTTATTTTGATTGATGCCCGGAATGGCGTTGCTGAGCAAACCCGCCGGCACTCTATTATCGCATCATTGCTGAATATGCCGCAGGTGATCGTTGCCGTTAATAAAATGGACCTGGTAGATTATTCGCAGGACGTGTACAATAATATTGTTATAGAGTATGCCAAACTGGCCAAGGCGCTTGGATTAAATGATGTGACCTATATTCCCATCAGCGCATTGAAAGGAGATAATATTGTAGAACGATCCGCCGAACTGGAATGGTACGAAGGGGAGTCGCTGCTCCACCTCCTGGAAAATGTAGAAGTAGAAAAGGTGGTGAACCTGGATAAAGCCCGCTTTCCCGTACAGTATGTTATTCGCCCTCAAACAGAAGCATTGCACGATTACCGCGGATACGCAGGCAAGATCATAAGCGGTATTTACAAAAAAGGAGATGACGTAACCGTTCTGCCGTCGGGAGCAACCAGCAAAATCAAAGCAATAGAAACAGATGGCGGGAAGCTTGTTGATGAAGCATTTGCACCGCAGGCGATAGTGCTGCACCTTGAAGAAGATATTGACATCAGCCGCGGTGATGTTATTGTGCTGAACAATGACCTGCCGCAAACCGCACAGGAGCTTGAAGTGCTCTTATGCTGGATGGACAGCAAGCCACTGATCCCCGGCAATAAATACCTGCTCCAGATAAACAGTACAAGGGTAAGAAGCATTGTAAAGGATATTGCCTACCGCATGGATGTTAATTCACTCGAAAAAAATCATGCCCCGGCACAGGCGGAGCTGAATGATATTGTAAAAGTGGTGATCAAAACAGCGCTTCCTATAGTATACGACAGCTACAGGGATCTGCGTGTTAACGGCGGCGCCATACTGATTGATGAAACCAGCAATGTAACCGTAGGCGCCTGCATGATCCAGTAACAGCAGGTAAAAACGATCTTCGTTTAGTACGTAAAACAACACACACCGTATAAAGCAAAAATGTCTCAGAAAAAATTCATAGCGCAATTGGCCGAACGGAAAAATAAAACCTTTTTGGCTATTCCCGATAAGGAGCTGGCTACGCTTTTTGTTGATGATCTCTTCAGCTTATTGTTTCTTCCTGCCAGCCTGAGGCAGCAGAATCAATACGAACTGGAGAAAGCATTCGAATCGCTGAAGAGCCACCTCTCTACACTGGTATATGAAGTGGTAAAGGATGGCAAGGCGGCGCAAACCGCAAGCGATGATTTTTTTGCAGCGCTTCCCGGTCTGTACAATATTTTGCAAAAAGATGCACAGTCCATATTCCGTTATGATCCCGCAGCACAGTCGCCTGAAGAAGTGATCGTTGCCTATCCGGGATTTTATGCAATTGCTATATACCGGTTTGCCAACCAACTGTGGAAGCAGCACATAAAAACGCTGCCGCGGCTCTTTACCGAATATGCCCACAGTAAAACAGGCATTGATATACATCCCGGTGCAACCATAGGCGAGTCATTTTTCATTGATCACGGAACAGGTATCGTAATAGGTGAAACGACCGTAATAGGAAAAAATGTAAAAGTGTACCAGGGAGTGACCATCGGGGCATTAAGCATGTCGAGGGAAAAAGCTACAGGCAAGCGGCATCCCACCATTGAAGACAATGTTATCATCTATTCGGGCGCAACCATATTGGGCGGGGAAACGGTAATTGGTAAGAACAGCGTCATTGGCGGAAACATGTGGCTGACCAAAAGCGTGCCCCGTAATACAATTGCAGAGCATCAGAGCGGTATAACACAGGCAACAAAAACAGAGCTTTAATAACTAATAATTTTTTTCTCTTTAAAGTCTACAAAACAAGTTAACTAATCATGCCGGCAGAAACTTCTACGTATGGAAAAGTGGTACTGGCCGCCGCGGGGCCGGGCGATCCGGAGCTGATCACCATAAAAACTGCACGCTACCTGCAGCAGGCTGATGTTGTATTAACAGACCGCCTGGTGAGCAATGATATCCTGAAGGAGTATGTAAATCCCTTAGCCGAAATAATATATGTAGGCAAGCAGTGCCGCCGCGGTGCGTCTACCCCCCAGCAAACCATTAACGGGCTGATGCTGCAATATGCACAGTCCGGCAAATTAGTGGTCCGTTTAAAAGGTGGCGATGTATCCATCTTCTCCAATATCCTGGATGAGCTGCAGGTACTGAAGGAAAATAAGATCCCCTATGAAATAGTGCCGGGAGTAACCGCTGCTTTAGGTGCAGCCGCGTATGCAGGCATTCCTTTAACGGCAAGGGGATATGCAACGGCAGTACGGTTGCTCACGTATTACAAATCCGATACCGTGTCCGACCAGTACTGGCAGGAACTGGCGGCAACCAGTGATACACTCGTATTTTATATGTCGGCCGAAACGGTAGAAGGCATCGTATCCAAACTGGTCCGGTATGGCGTTGGCAGGGATAAGCATATTGCTGTAATAGAACAGGCCACCACAGCTTTCCAGCAGGTGCACACGGCCAATATATACGATTTCAATGATCAGCTTGGTGAAATGTCATTCCTGTCTCCTTCGCTGATCATTGTAGGCAAAGTAGTAGCCCTGCATGAGCAGTTCGCCTGGTTAGCGAACAGTGCAGAGCGGGAACATTATTTTAAACCCATAGCATCATTACAAAATAATATCAATAATAATCAGCAAGCCCATGTTAGCAGAGCATAGATTAAAAGCATTCCAGGATCTTATTACCCAGTCATCACGTGAAGAGCTGGTATGGATGAATGGATTTATTGCGGGACTGGTATCGGCAGAGGCCAATGGAACCGGTGCGCCCGCAGAAGCACAGGCAACGCCCCGTGTAAAAAAGATCTCTATTTTATTTGGTACCGAAACCGGCAACTCCAAAAAGGTTGCCACTGAATTTGCCGCGCAGGCAAAAAAAAGCGGCATCAATGTAAAGCTCAGTTCGATAGACCAGTATCGCATTACCGACCTGGTAAAAGAAGAATATACATTTCTCGTTATCAGCACACAAGGCGACGGCGAACCGCCTGTTACGGCAAAAAAGTTTTACGATCATATTCACCAGCAACCGCTTTCGCTTGATAAAATGAAATTCAGTGTGCTTGCGCTGGGCGACAGCTCCTATCCGATGTTCTGTAAAGCCGGTGAAGATGTGGACATCCAGCTCAACAAGCTGGGCGCAAAACGGATCGTGCCCCTGCAAAAATGTGATACTGAATATAGCGAAGAGGCAGCTATATGGTTTTCGCAGGTCATGAAAGCTTTAAGTGACGGCGGTAACAGCAGTGCAGCGCCTGCACCTGCCAGAAAACCCAAAGGCAAAAAAAATTATACGGGAACCATACTCACCAACCTGGATCTTAATGACAGGGGATCGAACAAGCAAACACATCACATTGAAATTGCCGTGGATGAAGAGATCAGTTACGAACCCGGCGATTCCATAGGCTTGATACCGCACAACAGAAAAGAGCTTGTAGAAAATATTTTAGCACTTACCGGCGCAGATCCCGACAGTCAGATCGAATTCAGGAAAGAGCGGTATACCATAGCCGATGTACTGACCCGTAAAATAAATATCATTCACCTGCCGGAAAGAGTGGTAAAGCAATACGCATCTGTTATACAGCAGGAAATACCCGATACACGCATAGACCTGATTGACCTTTTGCGTATTTATCCCGTTAAGGATGCGGCGCAATTTGAACAGGTAATACCTATCCTTGAACCCATCGCACCCCGGCTGTATTCCGTTTCTTCTTCACCTGAAGCCCATAGCGGCGAAGTGCATATTACGGTAGCCAGGGATAAATTCAGCATTAACGGGGAAATAAAATATGGACTGTGCTCTGATTTCTTATCGCAACTGGAGCCCGATTCCACAATTGATTTTTACGTTCACAAGAATACTCAATTCAAGCTACCCGCTGCCGACAAAGATGTTATTATGATTGGCCCGGGCACGGGCATTGCACCGTTCAGGTCTTTCCTTGCAGAAAGGGATGCAATAGGCGCAGGCGGGCGCAACTGGCTTTTCTTCGGCGACCAGTGCTTCGTTACCGATTTTCTTTACCAGACGGAGATCCAGAACTGGGCCGATACCGGCGTATTAACGAATGTGCATCTCGCTTTTTCACGCGATCAGAAATCCAGGATATATGTGCAGCACCGCATGCTGGAACATGCGGCAGAGCTCTGGCACTGGATCAGTGAAGGCGCTTACATATATGTATGCGGAACAAGAGCCCCGATGAGCACGGATGTAGAAAATGCCCTGATCCAGATTGCACAGCACTATGGCGGCAAATCGGTAACCGAAGCGGTTTCAGTTGTTGAAAAACTGAAAGAAGAAGGAAGATATTTGCTGGACGTATATTAGGCAGTGGTGAGTAGTGAGTAGTGAGTGGTGAGTGGTGAGTGGTGAGTAGTTAGTTTAAAATAATAATTAGCAAATAAAACAACATGTCTGAAAAAAATAACCTGTCATCAACGGAACATATAAAAATGAAGAGCGACGGTCTGCGGGGTACTTTAAAGGAAAGCCTGAGGGATCAGATTACAGGCGCCATCCGGGAAGACGACCGGGCGCTGGTAAAGTTTCATGGTATGTACCAGCAGGATGACCGCGACAGAAGAGCAGAAAGAAGCGCAAAAAAATTAGAATGGCTCTATTCTTTTATGATCCGCCTGCGCATTCCCGGCGGCTTTATCACCAGCGAGCAATGGGAAGCCCTGCATCATGTGGCAGGAAACTATACTACCGGCGTAATTAAAATTACCACCCGGCAAACCATACAGTTGCACGGCATTTTAAAGTCAAATGTAAAACCCACAATAAAAGCATTTAATACAGCCAAATTGGATTCCATTTCGGCCTGCGGCGATGTGAACAGGAATGTAATATGCGCCGCCCATCCAAAGTTCTCGCCTGTACATGAGGAAATATTCGGCTATGCTAAAAAACTAAGCCAGCTTGGTCTGCCTAAAACGAAAGCCTATTATGAAGTGTGGTTAGACGAAAAACCGCTGACCGACAAAAAGGAGGAAGAAGATCCGCTATACCAGGATAGGTACCTGCCGCGCAAATTCAAGATCGGCATTGCCATTCCGCCCAACAATGATGTGGATGTTTTTGCCAATGATTGCGGGCTGGTTGCGATACTGGAAAATGATAAGCTGATAGGGTTCAACATAGCTGCCGGCGGCGGCATGGGCGCCACACATGGTAATGCTGCCACCTACCCGCGACTGGGAACCGTGCTGGGCTTTGTTTCGGGTGAAGAAAAAGTTTTAAAAGCCGTTTACGAAATGATCACGGTTCAGCGCGATTACGGCAACCGCAGCGACAGGAAGTTGTCGCGGCTGAAGTATACGCTCGACAATATGGGCGTGGAAGCTTTTAAAGCCGAGCTGGAAAAACGATGCGGATTTAAGCTTGAACCTGAACGGCCTTATGAATTTACGGGTCGCACAGATTTTTACGGCTGGCACAAAAATCATGAAGGCAAATGGTACTATACGGTTTTTGTTGAAAACGGCCGGGTGCTTGATGATGAACAGCAGCTTTTAAAAACCGCATTCCTTGATATCGCACAGTTGCGTAAAACCAATTTCAGGTTTACCTGTAACCAGAATATTATCATAGCAGATGTAAACGAAGAAGATAAGGCTGAGATTGATGCGATACTGAAAAAATACGGGATCACTGATCATACAGATCATGCCAGTCCGCTTCGTAAGGAATCCATTGCCTGCGTGGCATTCAATACCTGTCCGCTGGCACTGGCAGAAGCGCAGCGTGTTTTACCCGGCATCATCTCCAAAATGGAACCCTTGCTGGATAAATACGGCTTGCAGGATGATAATATCAGTGTACGCATGACGGGCTGCCCCAATGGCTGTGCCAGGCCTTATGCGGCGGAAATTGCCTTTATAGGCACTGCCTACGGATTCTATAATTTGCAGATCGGCGGCGACAGAACAGGCACAAGATTAAATAAATTATACAGGGAAAGCTTAAATGAGGAAGCCCTCATACAGGAGCTCGACGGGTTATTCAAAATATATAGTGGTGAACGTGAAGCCGGTGAAACATTTGGCGACTTTGCCAAAAGAGTGAAGTGGGTGGAGTATTGATTAATTTGAAAATTTGAAAATGTGGGAATTTGAAAATGAAAGCGGTCGGCACGCGATACAGGAGCGTCAGACCGCAGTCAAATTTGTCAACCTTGCACCCTGTACCCTGCAACCCGAATCCTGAGCCATAAACTATAAACAACAAATTACAAACCACGACAGCTTCACTTAAACAATACAATGACAGAAACGACAACGATACAGGAAACCAATCAGCTCTTCCCTGTTTTTTTAAAGCTGGAGCAATTGAAGCTGCTGATCATAGGAGCGGGCAATGTTGGGCTGGAGAAGCTGCATGCAGTGCTGCAAAATTCTCCTTCTACTGCCATTACCGTTGTTGCACCGGAAGTAAAGGAAGCTGTAAAAGCTTTGGCCGGAAGGCATTCCGGTATAACCGTTATTGAAAGCGCCTATCATAAAACATTTTTGGATGATGCCGACCTGGTGATAGTAGCTGTGAATGATAAAGCATTGGGTGAACAGGTAAGATCAGACGCCCACGAAAGGGGCTTGCTGGTAAACGTTGCCGACACGCCGCATTTATGTGATTTTTACCTGGGGTCAATTGTAAGAAAGGGCAACCTCAAAGTAGCTATTTCAACCAATGGCAAATCGCCTACCATTGCCAAGCGTTTAAAAGAAGCATTTAATGATGTATTGCCTGAAGAACTGGATGATGTGTTGCATAATATGGAAGCTCTCCGTGCAAAAATGAACGGCAGCTTCGCACAAAAGGTGCATGAGCTGAACCATATTACCAGGGTGCTTTCTGTAAAGAATGTTCTTGAAACAAAAAATAATAGTGAAAAAAGATGGCGGCGTATCGTTACATGGTGCCTGTTTGCATTCTTTTTCATGTTCGCAGGTCATGTGGTGCTCTCCTACCTTCCTCTGGCAAGTCTTATTGATTCCATCAAAGAGGGCGCACAGCAATTAGACAGCAGGTTTTACTGGATGATCCTTGCGGGCTTTCTTGCACAAATGGTAGATGGCGTATTGGGTATGGGTTACGGCGTGGTATCTACTACGGTATTGATGTCGCTTGGTATTAATATCGCCGCTATTAGTGGCAGCATACATACAGCGGAAATGTTTTCGAGTGGCGCTTCGGGCTATAGCCATTATAAATTCGGTAACGTAAATAAAAAATTATTCAAGGCGCTGTTGATCCCCGGCATAGTGGGGGCCGTACTGGGCGCCTTTTTGCTTTCCAAATTCGGTGAGGAGTATGCAGGGTACATCCGGCCGCTGATCGCTACCTATACCATGCTATTGGGTGTACGCATTCTCATCATTTCTTTCAGGAAGAAAAGCAAAAAAAACAAAAAAGTAAAACGTGTAGGATGGCTGGCCGGCGCAGGCGGATTTTTAGATTCATTTGGCGGCGGCGGCTGGGGGCCGTTGGTTACCAGCACACTGATATCGAAAGGCCGGAGCCCGCGCTTTGTGATAGGCTCCGTAAGCATAACAGAATTTTTTGTAACGTTCGCCAGCGCACTCACTTTTTTTACCATGATCGGTGTAAGCCACTGGCAGGTTATTGTTGGACTGATCATCGGGGGCGTGATAGCGGCGCCGCTGGCCGCAAGGCTGGTTGGTAAGCTCCCTGCCAAAACCATGCTTATAACAGTAGGTTCCATGGTAATCATCTGGAGCCTCAGGATATTATTAAAGTCGGCGGGGGTGTTTTAGCATCCGTTGTTTATTAATACAGAATTGCGTAAAAAACAATATTTCATCGCGTTTCGTAAGAAGAGAGACAACAGAAGTCAGATCCTCCTGTTGCCGTTTCACGCTTAACTTAACAACAGACAGTCTGGCAGTACCATCATTATGAGAAAATACAGATGGTCCTGTAAAGCGGATTAACTACCGGTTAATTGGGCGGAACAGTTCAAAAACCCCGATTGCTTTGTATCTTTGCCCCCAAATTTTAAAAGCAATGCCGTTAATGCAATTACACCGCACCGAAAATGATTACGGATTTACCGCTACAGACTCCGGAGGTAATAAGCTGTCTATTGATATTCCGGAAGAACAGGGAGGCAACAGCAAAGGTTTTCGCCCTATGCAGTTGTTGCTGGCCGGCCTGGGCGGATGCAGCGCAGTGGATGTGGTAAGCATATTAAAAAAGCAGAAACAAACCATAAAAGACTTTTCCATTGATATAGACGGTGAAAGAGAAAAAGGGAAAGAACCCTCTCTGTGGGAAGAAGTGGAGATCACGTTTCATTTATCCGGAGAGGTTGATGGCGCCAAAGCGCACCGCGCGGTTGAGCTGTCCATGAACAAATACTGCTCCGTTGCAGCAACCCTGCACAAGGCAGGAGCAACATTAAAATGGAAAGTAGTGGTGAATGGGAATGAGGTGAAACTATGACCGAACACGCAGGGAATGTGAAATGAACATCAGCATAGCCGTTATCGCAACAAGCTGCCCGCTATACACCAGTGTTTCGCACTTCACTTTTGGCAATTTAAAAAAAATTTAAGCAGATGAAGCAACATCCTATTACGCAGGCTGTGCGTATTCAAACCTCCCGTACCAATGAGATGGAGCATAGCACCCCTTTATTCCTTACCTCCAGCTTTTGTTTTGAGGATGCCGAAGAGATGCGGGCGGCATTTGCAGGAGAGAATGACAGTAATATTTATAGCCGGTTCAGCAACCCTACCGTTCAGGAACTCATCGATAAAATGTGCGCGCTTGAGGGTGCCGAAGCAGGTTTCGCCACTTCTTCGGGCATGAGCGCCATCTTTGGCTGCTTCATGGCTTTTTTGAGCAGCGGTGATCATTTGCTGAGCTGCAAATCCATATTCGGATCCACGCATACCATCGTTACCAAATACCTCTACCGCTGGAAAATAGATTACAGCTATGCGGATATCAATAAACCCGAAACCTGGGAATCACTGATCCGGCCCAATACCAAAATGATCTACGTAGAAACCCCCACCAACCCTGGACTGGATATTGTGGATATGGAATGGCTGGGTAAGCTGGCAAAAAAGCATGGCATCATCCTGCTCGTGGACAACTGCTTTGCCACACCGATCCTTCAAAAGCCTGCTGAATACGGGGCAGACCTGGTATTGCATTCAGCCACCAAATGGCTCGACGGACAGGGACGGGTGCTGGGAGGCATAGTAGTGGGCAGGGAAGACCTTATCAATGAATTGTACCTGTTCTGCAGGAATACCGGGCCATCGCTATCTCCTTTCAATGCATGGATATTAAGCAAAAGCCTGGAAACGCTGGATGTACGCATACACCGGCATTGCGATAACGCCGAAGCGTTGGTGAAGGCGCTGGATGGCCATGCAAAGCTGAACTGGATCAAATATCCTTTCCATCCTTCTCACCCCATGTATGCAATTGCCAAAAAACAAATGACGCGCGGCGGCGGACTGGTTACTTTCGATCTGAAAGGAGGCGTTGAAGGCGGCAAGAAATTTATGGATGCCTTGCAGATGCTCTCTTTAACTTCTAACCTGGGCGACACCCGCAGTATTGCTTCTCATCCCGCATCTTCCACGCATTCCAAGCTCAGCGCGGAAGAACAGGAATCTGTGGGCATTACACCCGGATTGATACGCGTTTCCGTAGGACTTGAGCATGCAGATGATATCATTGCCGACATTGTGCAGGCACTGGAGAAAAGCTAACGCGGTGCTGTGCTGAACGTGAAAAGTGAGAAGTGAAACGTGAGAGCTAAATCGTTCTTTTCCGATAAGAGTCGTTTTCATTTTTTATCTTCATAAACCTGAACCGTTTATGATCTTAAATTGTATGGAAAAACAAAAACGACTGCTTTCCGTTGATGCCCTCAGGGGCTTTGACATGTTGCTCATTTCGGGCGGAGGCGCTTTTTTAGTTCGTCTGAAAGGCACTACCGGTTTACCCTGGATAGATTGGATTGCCAGACAACTTACTCATCCTGCATGGAACGGGTTTACCTTTTACGACTTTATATTCCCGCTTTTTTTATTTACAGCAGGCATTGCATTGTCCTATTCCATACAATCGGGAATAAGCAGGGGAATAAACAAAAAAGAGTTATACAGGAAAGCATTCCGCCGTATGCTTATTCTTATTGTGCTGGGCATACTCGATAAAAATATTCCGCTGAATGTTTTTGATCCGGCTCAAATACGCTATGGCACGGTGTTGGGCCGTATCGGGCTCGCCACTTTTATTACTACCCTTTTATACCTCAATCTCTCCTCCCGGCAAAGGCTTTACTGGGTAGCCGGCATATTGATTGCTTATTGTGCCGCACTCTTTTTAATACCTGTTCCGGGCTACGGCGCCGGTGATCTTTCTTTTGAAGGGAACCTGGTGGGGTGGTTCGACCGTACTTTCATGCCCGGCCGGCTGCTGCAAAAAACCTACGATGAAAATGCTTTGCTCACTCAAATGCCCGCACATTGCCTTACCGTTCTGGGCGCATTTGCCGGGGACATGCTTCAAAAGCAAAAACCGGGATATAAAAAACTACTGGAGCTGAGCATAGCAGGTATAGCTTCCATTGCACTTGGATTGTTATGGAGCAGTTTTTTCCCGCTCAACAAGCATCTATGGACCAGCTCATTTATTTTGCTCACTGCCGGCATGGCTTTTCTTTTCCTCGCATTGTTTTACTGGATCACTGATGTGCATGGTTACCGCAAATGGGCCTTCTTTTTTAAGGTGATCGGCATGAATTCACTTGTCATCTATCTGGGTATCCGCTTCATAGATTTTGATTACAGCTCCAAATTGCTCTTTGGCGGATGGTATATGCATGTAGCCGAAAAATGGCAACCCGCCTGCAATGCTTTGGGCGCGCTGATACTGGTTTGGCTATTGTTGTATTTTTTATACAGGAAGAAGATATTCATTAACCCACATTGCAGGAAAAGTTCCGTTAAATGTTAAAATTACTGCTGTGGGAA
>NZ_DAOMOZ010000140.1:0-13229 GCF_035444585.1 Agriterribacter sp. | reverse complement strand
TGAAGTTACTACATTTGCCACAATTTGCACTGTTAATCTATTCAAAATAGTTGGGTATATATAAAAAGATATCCTATGTGAAACACAGCCCATTAAAAGAAGCATATTTAAAAAATTATGAGCAAAGAAATTACGTCCCGGTTGCAGGATTATGCACAATGGTATAACGATCTCATTATAAAAGGCGGGCTCGCAGATTATTCGGCTGTGAGAGGTTGTATGGTGATCAAACCCTATGGTTTCACATTATGGGAAAACATGCGTGATCAGTTAGACAGGATGTTTAAAGACACCGGTCATATGAATGCCTATTTCCCGCTGTTTGTTCCTAAAAGTCTTTTTGAAGCGGAAGAAAAAAATGCCGAAGGTTTTGCTAAAGAATGTGCAATAGTAACGCACTACCGGCTCAAGACCGATCCTCAAAATAAAGGTAAATTAATAGTTGATCCCGAAGCCAAACTGGAAGAAGAGCTGGTGGTGCGTCCAACCAGTGAAGCCATTATATGGAGCACCTATAAAACATGGATCCAGTCTTACCGGGATCTTCCCATACTGGTTAACCAATGGGCCAATGTAGTACGTTGGGAAATGCGCACCCGTCTTTTTTTGCGTACTACGGAATTTTTATGGCAGGAAGGCCATACCGCCCATGCTACGGCACAGGAGGCAATTGAAGAAACAGAACGCATGCTGGATGTGTATGCCGACTTCGTGGAAAACTGGATGGCGCTGCCGGTGATAAAAGGGGTAAAAACGCCTAATGAAAGGTTCGCAGGAGCTTTGGATACCTATTGCATTGAGGCACTTATGCAGGATGGTAAAGCATTGCAGGCGGGAACCTCTCATTTTTTAGGGCAAAATTTTGCAAAAGCTTTTGATGTGCAGTTCCTGAACAAAGAAAACAAGCAGGAATATGTATGGGCAACATCCTGGGGTGTTTCCACCCGCCTGATCGGAGCGCTGGTAATGGCACACAGCGATGATGACGGACTGATCATACCGCCGAGGATCGCACCTTTTCAGGTAGTGATCGTGCCCATTCATAAGGGGGAAGAGCAGAAAGCTTTGATCGACGCAAAAGTAACAGCGCTTTTACAGGAACTGAAGTTAGCCGGGGTCCGCGTAAAATACGATGACAATGACAATAACCGCCCGGGATGGAAATTTGCTGAATACGAGAAAAAAGGAGTGCCCGTTCGGATCGCCATTGGCGCCAGGGATATTGAAAACAATACGGTTGAAATTGCCCGCAGGGATACCAAAGAAAAAATGAGCGTTGCAATGGACGACTTGTCGGTACGCATCATTAATTTACTCCGGCAAATACAACAGGACATGTACGATAAAGCCAAAGCCTATCGTGATGAACATATTACTCCTGCTGATTCATGGGATGAATTTGTACAGTTGCTGAATGAAAAAGGAGGCTTTGTATCTGCACACTGGGACGGCACGCCGGAAACAGAAGAAAAGATCAAGGAACAAACCAGGGCAACGATCCGTTGTATCCCGTTAGATGCGGAAGAGGAAGAAGGCAAATGTATACTTACCGGTAAACCAAGTAATAAAAGAGTTTTGTTTGCCCAGGCATATTAAGAGGTATCAGGTGTTAGGTATCAGCAGTCACTACTGATTTCTGATTTGTTGATTTCTAGTTTATCGTGTATTCCTTCAGATATTCCTGTCATTATAAGGAACGAACCATCTGTACCTATTTGGTTTTTGGTGCTTTGTATTTCCTTCGGGTTTCGAAACTAAATATTCGGATTTGAATATTATTGGTTCTTGTGATCTGCTTTTTGGTGCTTTGCGTTAAAATGCGGTCAGATGCTCTTTCTGTCGCCTGCCGCCACCTTCATTGCACATTTTCAAATCTTCACATTCCTTTCCCCGGGGTCATAAACATATATTACGCTCACTGCCGCACAAAGCATAAAGAATCCCGCCATAACAATGGCATATATGGGCTGGTTGTTATAAATGTATTTTACAATAGGGCCGCCTGTTATGCCGTTTACCAGTTGGGGCAGCGTGATAAAGAAATTAAATATCCCCATGTAAATGCCCATTTTGCCGGCAGGAACAGATCCCGACAAAATTACATACGGCATAGCCAGTATGCTGGCCCACGCTATGCCCACGCCCACCATGGAAAGGAGAAGCCAGTTGGGATCCCGAATAAAGTATATGGATATCAGCCCCAGTCCCCCGCATACCAGCGAAAAAGCATACGTTTTTTTACGCCCTATTTTAAAAGCGATAAAAGGTAACAGCAACGCATACACAGCAGATATGCCGTTGTACACACTGAACAGTATCCCCACCCAGTCGCCCGCTGTGCGGTAGGCATCCGAGCTCTTATCTTCAACAGACAAACCATAGGTATGCGTGGCAACCGCATCGTTGGTGAACACCCACATGCCGAAAAGGGCAAACCAGCTAAAGAACTGAACCAGGCCCAGTTGCTTCATGGTTTTGGGCATGCGTGCAAAATCCTTGAATATTTGTCCTAAGCCCAGCTTTTCACTTTCGGCCCTACCATGATACTGTTCGTACGCTTTTGGTGGATATTCCTTTGTTTTGAGTACCGTAACCAGTATGGCAATAATGAAAACAGCGGCACCGATGTAGAAGGCCCATTTTACATTATCGGCTATAATACCCTCCGCCGCACTATTGGAAACGCCAAACCAATTGGTGAGCATAAAAGGAAAGGCAGAGCCGATGACAGCTCCCGCGCCTATTAAGAAAGTTTGCACCGAAAAACCCATGGTTCTTTGTGAGTCGGGAAGGCTATCGGCAACCAGTGCCCGGAATGGCTCCATTGCCAGGTTAAAACAGGCATCCATGATCATAAGCATACCGGCGCCAACAAATAAAGCGGGCGCTATAGCCGTGAACAGTGAGGCATTGGGCATTAAGCATAACGCAGCGGCAGATAAAATAGCGCCCGAAAGAAAATAAGGTTTGCGGCGGCCCAAACGGTTCCATGTGCGGTCGCTGTAATGACCTACAACAGGCTGTACGATCATTCCCACCAGGGGAGCTGCCAGCCAGAACCAGGAGAGATGCTCTACATCGGCGCCAAAAGTGCGGAGTATCCGGGAAGCGTTCCCGTTTTGCAGCGCAAAGCCAAACTGGATACCGAAGAAGCCGAAGCTCATATTGAATATCTGCCAGAACTTAAGCTTTGGCTTGCGCAAAAGCCCGGCAGCAGGATCCGGTGAAGCAGCATGCATAGCAGTCGTTTAATGGATGTTGCAGGTTACAGGGTGCAAGTTTCAGGGCGCAGGGTATAGCCGTGAAAAGTGAAAGATCAGAAAGACAAGGTTACAAGTTACAGGGTGCAGGGTAATTTCCCTCGTAAGTTCGGCCCCGGAACCTGCACACCCTGTAACCTGCAACCCTTTATCAAATCACAAACCCATCAGGCAGTATAGCGCCCTTTTTCACCACAACGATGCCATCTTTCACCGTATACAAAGGATGATCAGAGTCGGGTATATGTACTCCTCCGTTGATCCGCACATCGTTCCCTATCCTGCAGTTCTTATCAATAATAGCGTTGCGGATATAGCATCTTTCGCCAATGCCCATCTTGGGCAGTCCGCGCTCTGCGGCATTTTTCATTTCCTCTAAAGTTTCATAGTAATCGCTCCCCATGATATAAGTGCTAACGATGGTTGATCCGTACCCAATGCGGGTACGTATACCCGTTACGCTGTTTTCGATGCGGGAAGCGTTGATGATACAGCCTTCTGCAATAATGGTCCTCTCTAACGTAGTACCGCTTATTTTGGCAGGCGGCAGCATCCGCGGCCGGGTATATACCGATTTTGAATTGTCAAAAAGGTTGAAAGGCGGTATATCGTCGGTAAGCGCCAGGTTGGCTTCAAAAAAGGAATAGATGTTCCCGATATCGGTCCAGTACCCATCGTACTGGTAGCTGATCACCTTGTGGGTGCTGATGGAATCGGGTATGATCTCCTTACCAAAATCCGTGGCATCCTTATGCACATCCAGCAGCATATCAAACAGCAGCTTACGGTTAAATATATATATACCCATAGAAGCAAGGTAGATCCTGCCTGCTTTTTGCATTTCATCACCCGTATCGCTTGTCCAGTCGGGCAACAGATCTTTTTTCGGCTTTTCTATAAATGAGGTTATATAATGATCCTCGTCTGCTTTAAGGATACCAAATTCAGGTGCTTCTCTTGCCACCACAGGTATGGTTGCAATGGAAATATCCGCCCCTTTGTCTACATGGCTTTGCAGCATTTCGCTGAAATCCATCTGGTACAACTGGTCGCCCGAAAGGATGAGCACATGATCAAATTCCTGCTGCTGCAAATGGCGTAAGGACTGGCGCACTGCATCGGCTGTTCCCTGGAACCAGCCGGGATTGTCGGGCGTTTGTTCGGCGGCAAGTATATCTACAAATGCTTTGCTGAAAATACTGAAATGATAGGTGTTCTTGATGTGTTTGTTGAGTGATGCTGAATTGAATTGCGTAAGCACATACATTCTGCCGATATCCGAATTAAGGCAGTTGGAGATGGGAATATCAACAAGGCGGTATTTACCGGCAATGGGCACAGCAGGTTTGCTGCGGGTAGCGGTAAGCGGGGAAAGGCGGGTACCTGCGCCGCCTCCCAGTATAACAGCGATCACACTCTTTTTCATAGCCAAAACAATTATTATGAAGAATAAATTTTAAAACCTTATTTTTTAACCTTTGCTCCTTTTACAGGCGCTTCAGGCACTTCCTTCTCACCGGGCAACAAACCCTGGTACAGGTCAAGATACTGCTGAACGCTGTGCTGCCAGCTAAAGTTCAGCCGCATCATATTTTCCCTTACCTCTTTTATTTTTTCCTGGTCTTCAAACATATCTACCGCCCGCCAGATACCGTGTGTGATATCTCCAACAGAAGCCCAGTTGTATACAATGCCATAGCCTCCTTTTTCGCCATAATCTATAACGGTATCTTTTAATCCGCCTGTACGCCGTACCATGGGGATCGTTCCGTAACGCATAGCGTACATTTGGTTGAGCCCGCAGGGTTCCACCCGCGAAGGCATCAGCAAATAATCTGCCCCGGCATACATGAGATGGCTCAGTGATTCATTATAGCCGATATAAACATTATAATCATTCTGGGCCAGCTTCTGCAACAGGCTCAACCGGGCCTCCACTTCAGGGAAACCGCTGCCCAATATGAGGAAATTCATTTTACGGCCGATATAATAATAACTGTCACTGATAGCCGAAGGGAGCATGTCGGCCCCTTTTTCACCTACCAGCCTGCCAATAAAAACGATCAGCGGCTTATTGAGATCAAGGTTAAATGTTTCACAAAGACGGCGTTTGCTTTTTGCTTTGCCTTCCGTTACCGACTTAATATCAAAGTGATCTTCAAGATAGCTATCACTTCGCGGATCCCACACCGTTGTGTCAATGCCATTTAAAATACCTGTACATTTTCCTCTTTCATATTCAAAAAGAGCTTCCAGCCCGTTAGCAGACTGACGCAATTCATCTAAGTAACTCATGCTCACCGTGGTTACTTTCCATGCGCATTTGATACCTGATGCCAGAGGATTGATATTGTTGTTCCAGTCCAGCATCCCCCACTTCCAGCTATCCCACGGCGGCAGCAGGTAACTTCTGTCCCACCCCATTATTCCCTGGTACTGTGCATTGTGTATGGTAAGCACCGTGGGAATTTCGTGTAAATGCTGGTACTTATAGCAATGCTTAATGATAAACGGGATAAGCCCGGTGTGATGATCGTGCACATGTATTACATCGGGCCGGTGCGCCCACACAGCGATCCAGTCTACAACCGCTACCTGAAAGGCAGCGAACCTTTCGGTATCATCATCATACCCGTATACCCTTTCCCTATCCAGCAATCCATTGATATCCACCAGGTACAGATCAAAACCCAGTTTGTTGGTCTGTTCTTTAATAATGGTATAATCAAACCAGTAGTCGCCTGTATTCGTTCTTCCCTTATGTACAACATCCCATACATTGTTCATCAAAAATTTTGTTTTGTACATGGGCATTACCACTTTGGCGATATGCCCCAGCTCGTTCTGGTATTTCGGCAGTGCACCAACAACGTCGCCTAAGCCACCTGCCTTAGCAACCGGGTAACATTCGGCACTAACATGTATTATTTCCATCCTGTTTGAATTCGGTGAGCGGGTTCTTTGATTGAATATAGGAAGGTTTTTGATTTATACAAGCAGGAAAAGAAAAAAATATTGCTTCAACATTCGAAGACACGGATAAAACATCTTTCACCCGTGTCTTTTCATGAATGCATTGTAACAGGTCGCAAACTTTTTATTGTTTGGTATACCCTTACTGTCCGTAAGCAGGCTACGCAGTGGCCGTTTTACTGGTCTTCTTTAAGCCAACCTTATATCCGCTGATACCATAGTACAATATATAAAGATAACAGGGTATCATAAACCAGTAAGAGCTGCGGGCGGCAGAAGCATGCGCTGTTCCTTCCGCTACGCCATTGGCTATAGCCTGCTGTGTTCCGCTATCTACCATAGCGCCATACACCAGCGGTAAAATGGCTCCTCCCACAAAGGACATTACAACAATACCTGAGCCCAATTTGGTAAATTTTCCCAGTCCGTTTATGGCAAGCGGGAATATTGCAGGGAACAATAAAGAATTGGCAAAGCCCAGCAAAGCAATGAACAATACAGAAGTAAAGCCATTGGTGAGCAGGGCAATAGTGGTAAATACTACTCCTATGAATGAAAAAATCTTCAGGCTGGTTTGCTGGGACAACAGCCGGGGAATGGCGAAGATACCGAGTATATACCCGATCAGCATACAAACCAGTGTTGCCGATGTAAAAAATTTTGCTTTAGACATTTCAATGCCGAGCGCATGCCCGTAGCTGATTATGGTATCGCCCGACATCACTTCCACTCCTACATATAAAAACATGGCCAGGGCTCCTAAAAATAAGTGGGGGAACCGGAAAATACTGTCTTTCCCTCCATTTGCAGCGGGAGCGGTATCTCCCCCTGCATCGCCGTCATCCTTAATATCGGGTAAAGAAGAATAATATACAGCAATTGCAAGCACCACCAGTACAATCGTTATAATAATATATGGATTGATAACCCTGGCGGCCAGTTGGTCAAGCTCTGCCGCCCTGGCAGCGACGTCCATGGATTCCAGCTTTTCAGTAAGCGCGTCTGTATCCTTCAATGCAATAAAACCGAATATTAAGCTTGCAATAATGCCGGCCAGCTTATTGCATATTCCCATTATGCTTATCCTTGAAGCCGCATTTTAAATGGGTCCAATAATGGATATATACGGATTTGAAGCGGTTTGCAATAAGGCAAGCCCTGTTCCGATCACGAACAGCCCGAATAAAAAAAGATTATAATTGCGCGATTGTGCCGCGGGTATAAAAACCAGCGCTCCTACAGCCATGATCAGCAGTCCCAGCGACATCCCTTTTTTGTACCCGGTTTTCCTTAGTACATACGATGAAGGAATGGACATTACGAAGTATGCGATAAAAAAGGCGGTAGCCACGAGGAAGGATTGTGTAGTGGATTCCAGCTCGCAGGCAATTTTAAGATACGGGATCAATATCCCGTTGATCCAGGTAACAAATCCAAAAATAAAGAACAATGCCCCGATAATGATAATAGATGAAATGTAACTCTTACGGGCGGCGGCGGGTTGAAGAGCGGTGGCTGTAGACATGTTTGAATAAAATTTCCCGAACTTAATAAACATATCGGGAATAGCAACTCCATTTGTGTTTTTTTTTGCTGCAAACGATTGTTATGACTTAATTTCACCGCCTGTTCTTATATTTACCACCTCAACGTTAAAAAATGGCTCAAACCAGGCAACCTACCAATACCAGTGCATTGAGCATACTGGTGATCGTATTCTTTTTTTGGGGATTTATTGCTGCGGGTAATGGCATTTTCATCCCTTTTTGCAAGCATTATTTTCAGCTCGACCAGTTTCAAAGCCAGTTGATCGATTTTGCTTTTTATGGCGCTTATTACATCGGGGCATTGGGTTTATTTGTAGCATCGGCAGTGAAAAATAAGGACATCATGAATCACTGGGGCATGAAAACCGGTATCATTTACGGTTTG
This sequence comes from Agriterribacter sp., assembly GCF_035444585.1. Lineage (GTDB taxonomy): Bacteria > Bacteroidota > Bacteroidia > Chitinophagales > Chitinophagaceae > Agriterribacter. Next base: position 5,064 of record NZ_DAOMOZ010000140.1, on the reverse strand, counting down.
CTTACCAGTGTGGTAGGAGCTGTACTGATGTTGCTTTCTTTTAACTTCGGCGGCTTTGCGGGTGTACTGATCTCTCTTTTCATAATCGGTCTGGGGTTTTCACTTCAGCAAACTTCAGCCAACCCCTTTGCTATTGCGCTGGGTGATCCTGCCACAGGCGCTCACCGTTTGAACCTTGCCGGCGGTGTTAATTCTTTCGGCACCACGATAGGGCCCATAGCGGTAGCGCTTGCCCTGTTCGGGCATGCCGCTGTAAGTGAAACAGATATTGAAAATGCATCCATCAGCTCTATGAACTGGTTATATATAGCGGTTGGGGCATTATTCCTGCTTTCGGCATTGCTGTTTGCAACCAGTAAAAAACTTCCCAATGTAAAAGAAGAAGACAGCTTTGAACACGCTCCCAAAGCCATGTGGCTCCTGATCGCTATTACGTTCGTAATGGTGGTGATATTCGGGATCATTTTTGCCAGTTACCGCGGTTTGGCGCCGAATGAAAAATTAAGCCCTGAAGTAAGCTTGCGCAATATGTGGCTGCTTGTGGCGGGACTGATCTTTATGGTGGTCAGCTTTTTTACGGCCAATGCCAGCGCTCAAAAGAAAGCAGACGGATGGGGCGCCATGAAATACCCGCAACTGGTACTGGGCATGCTGGCCATATTTTTGTACGTGGGCGTTGAAGTAACGATTCAAAGCAATTTGGGCGAATTGTTAAGACATCCCGAGTTTGGTGGATACCACGAAGAGCAGCTTGCTCCGTTCATATCTTTATACTGGGGCAGCCTGATGATCGGCAGATGGACGGGAGCAATTACCGTATTTAACCCCACACGCTCTACCCGTACTTTATTATGGATCATTGTTCCGTATATAGCTTTTGGCGTTGTGATCGCGGCAAACCTTATTGCCGGCAATGATTTCACACCCCTGTATGCTTACGCAGGCATCATCGTTTTCCAGATAGCAGGGTTTTTCCTGGGTAAGGAAAAACCCACCGAAACCCTCATGATATTTGGAGGATTGGGCGTAATTGCCATGCTCATCGGCTTATTTACTACCGGCAAACCGGCAACCTACGCCTTTTTAAGTGGCGGCTTGTTTTGCTCTATTATGTGGCCCAGTATCTTTGCCCTGGCTACTGCGGGTTTGGGGAAATATACAGCACAGGGCTCTGCCTTTTTAATAATGATGATCCTGGGCGGTGCCATTATCCCGCCATTACAGGGAAAGCTTGCCGACATTCCGGCCGTTGGCATTCACCAGTCGTACTGGGTAGCAGTTTTATGCTTTGTTTATCTTACCTTTTACGCCTTCCGTGTAAAATCCGTTCTAAAGTCGCAGGGCATTGATTACAGCGCTCTCGACGGTGGCGGAGGACATTAAGAAGCAGTTGTATGAACAGCAGGAAATAAACATTTATCAATTATACATGAAACAGGAATACGCAATTGGCATTGATATAGGTGGAACGAATACCGTTTTTGGCATTGTTGATCACCGGGGAGACACATTATACCGTGGCGCTATTTCAAGCAGGAAGCATACAAAAGTGGAAGATTACATCAGAGAACTGCATGAGGCATTGCAGCCTGCAATAGAACAGGTAGGCGGTATAGAAAGTATTAAAGGTATAGGCATAGGTGCTCCCAACGGGAACTTTTACAGTGGTACCATAGAATATGCGCCCAACCTCATTTGGAAAGGTATTATTCCGCTTGCCAGTATGATGACTGAAAAATTTGGAGTGCCGGCTGCACTAACCAACGATGCCAATGCTGCCGCAGTTGGAGAAATGATGTATGGTGCGGCCAAAGGGATGAAAGACTTTATTATGATCACATTAGGCACCGGCGTTGGAAGCGGTATTGTAGCGAACGGGCATTTAATATACGGGCATGACGGCTTTGCCGGGGAATTGGGACATACCATGATCATTCCTAACGGACGATTGCACCCGGGTACCGGTATGCATGGCTCGCTGGAAAGCTATGCGTCTGCTACGGGAGTAGCCAATACAGCAAGGGAATTTCTTGCAGAACGGCATGGCCAGGACAGCCTGCTCAGAAATTTTCCCGCAGATGAAATTGATTCAAGAGTAGTTTATGATTGTGCTGTACAGGGCGACCCGATAGCAAGAGACGTATATGAATACACTGGCATGATACTGGGTATGGCGCTTGCCAACTTTGTAATGTTTTCTTCTCCGGAAGCCATTATCTTGTTCGGCGGGATGACAAAAGCCGGCGACCTCATCCTTAAGCCCACCAAAGAACATATGGAGAAAAATCTCCTTCCCATTTTTCAAAATAAAGTAAAGCTTATTTTCAGTGAGCTCAAAGAAGCCGACGCCGCTATTTTAGGCGCCAGCGCATTGGTGTGGGACATGAAACCATCACAACCGATGTAAAAGGAAAAAAGATATGCCGGGAAGAAAGGATCCCTAATAATCAAAAAAATGCCAGGCAGATGGCCCACGTTCGGAAAAAGAAGTGAATTCGGGCATTTCTATATTGATCTGCAATGAGGTTTTATTTTTCACCAGTACTTTATATCTTTTTTACAGGATTTGCAATAGCCACATCAAATTCGCGGTAAATATCTTTTACGATCCCGGCGGCAGGAAGAATATTGCTGATGAGGGCGCTGACCTGCCCGATCTCCAGTTCCCCCTCTTCCAGGTTACCTTCAAACATCCCCTTCTTTGCCCTGCCTTTCCCCAATATTTTCCTTAATGTGTCGGCTCCCGCTCCCTCGCTTTCGGCATTTTGAATTTCTTCAAAAAATCTGTTTTTCAGCAGTCTTACCGGCACTACTTTTTTTAGTGACAACATGGTATCTCCTTCTGTTGCATGTACAACCGCATTTTTAAAATTAATGTGTGAAGATGCTTCCTCGCTGGCCACAAACCGGCTTCCTACCTGTACAGCTTCGGCACCCAACACCATTGCTGCCAGCATCTGCCTTCCGGTAGCAATGCCCCCTGCAGCGATTACCGGGATAGTTACAGCATTACAAACAGCAGGTATCAATACCATGCTTGCAGTTTCTTCTCTCCCATTGTGCCCGCCGGCTTCAAAGCCTTCGGCAACCACTGCATCACATCCTGCGGATTGGGCTTTAACGGCAAATTTGCTGCTGCTTACCACATGCACCACAGTAATGCCCTTATCTTTTAAGATGCCCGTCCATGTTGCCGGATTGCCGGCAGATGTAAACACCACCGGCACCTTTTCCTCAATTACAATTTGCATGTGTTTTTCGACCCCGGGATACAGCAAGGGAATATTTACGCCAAAAGTGCCCGTGGTTGCTGCCCTGCATTTTTGAATATGAGTTCTCAGCACATCGGGATACATGCTGCCGCTGCCAATTAAGCCCAGCGCCCCGGCATTGCTTACTGCCGAAGCCAGCTTCCACCCGCTTGTCCAAACCATACCCGCCTGTATGATAGGATAGTTAATATTAAAAAGACGGGTAACGCGGTTGGAAAATGAAGACATGGCAGATGCGCAGGATTTGAGATTTATGATTTATGATTTGAGATTTGGTTCTTGTTATTTGGCTCTTGTTATTTGGCTTCCCCTACTCATCCCAGATCAATTTGGGTGTTATCGCCAATATTCAAAGTGCGGGTTTCGCCTTTAATTTCGGTATCGCTTCCAATGAGTGACTTCTGTAAAACCACATCAAACAAACTGGCAAAATCGCCGATAATAGAATCCTTTATGATGGAAGAGACAATTTTTGCCTGTTCACCAATGGCTACATTAGGACCTATGATCGCATTGCTGATCTCGCAACCGCTGCCAATGCTAACGGGAGGCACAATAATTACATTTTCAAAAACATGGTCCGGTGATATTTTACCGCCTATCTTTTTCATGAGGGTAGCATTGCTTTCGAGCAGCGTCTCTATCCGTCCGCCATCGAACCAGTTTTGCACTTTGAACGATTGAAAGGCTGCCCCGCCGGCGATCATACATTCAAGCGCATCTGTGAGGCTGTATTCATTCCTGCTTTTAATTCCTTTGTTGATATTGGTTTCGAGGCAGGAAAAAAGAGAACCTGCATCCTTTATTTTATAAATGCCCACGAGTGCCATATTGGATTTAGGTATCTGGGGCTTTTCCACCACTTTGGTAATAATGCCGTTTTCATCAATTTCGGCAACGCCAAAATTGCGGGGATCATCTACTTTCTTTACCCCAAGCATGGAATCGCTGCTGTATAAAACCGCTTTCACATCATACTCGCATATTGTATCTCCCAAAACAATGAATATTTCATCTCCGGCAACCACATCCCTGGTAAGATAAATGGCATGTCCCAAACCCTGTCTTTCATTTTGTACTATAAAATGACACTGCAGGTGCGGGTAATGCTGTTTCACATAATTCTGGATCTTATCGCCAAGATAGCCGACAATAAATACAAACTCTTTAATACCGGCTTCAGCCAACTGATCAACAATAATGCTCAGCAATGTTTTTCCTGCAAGCGGTATAAGTGCTTTGGGTTGGGTATATGTATGCGGACGCAGCCTGGTGCCTGCCCCTGCTACGGGTATAATTGCTTTCATGTATTACAAAACATTGATGCTTGAAAATGTGAAAATAGTAAAATTCAAGTTTGTTACCCTATTTTTGCGCCATGCAAAAGGATACACAAATATTTGATCTCATTAATAAAGAGCTGCAGCGCCAGCGAAACGGCATTGAGCTGATCGCATCGGAAAACTTCACTTCGCTGCAGGTAATGCAGGCTATGGGCACGGTTCCTACCAATAAATATGCCGAAGGCTACCCCGGCAAACGCTTTTACGGCGGTTGCGAAGTAATAGACGAAATTGAAACGATCGCTATCAACCGCCTAAAACAGATCTTTAATGCAAGCTGGGCAAATGTGCAACCCCATAGCGGCGCCCAGGCCAATACCGCCGTTTTTTTAGCCTGCTTAAAACCGGGTGATAAAATTCTGGGACTGAACCTGAGCATGGGCGGACATCTTACCCATGGCAGTCCTGCCAACTTCAGCGGAAAAAATTATCAGGCGCTGTTTTATGGC
>NZ_DAOMOZ010000139.1:12785-13357 GCF_035444585.1 Agriterribacter sp. | reverse complement strand
TGTAAACCAGCGGAACCTCACATTCCTGAATCAGTCGTACCGGTTGGGCTTAGGCATGCCAGGGTTCAGCAATGGGGCTGCTTACGGGGATTTGGATAACGATGGCGATCTGGATCTTGTGGTCAACAATGTGAATATGGAAGCCTTTGTATACCGCAACAACACTTCGCAAAAATTGCACAGCGCATACCTGAAAGTGAAACTCCGGGGCGAGGGAAAGAACAGGATGGGCGTAGGAACCAAAGTTTCGGTGTATGCCGGTGGGCAGGTGCACGAACTGTATCAAATGCTTTCACGCGGTTTTCAGTCGAGTGTGGATCCTGTACTGTGCGTTGGAATGGGCAATAACGCCAGCGTTGATTCCCTCGTAGTGGTATGGCCGGATATGAGAAAGCAAATTTTAAAAAATATAGGCATTAATACAACCGTATTGCTAAGGCAGGAAGAAGCAACTGGAAAATTTATTCCGCAGCCTGAAAGCCATACCTTATTTACGGATATAACAACACAATGGATTTCGGGTGAATCGGCGCACAGGGAAAATTTATTCATTGATTTTGACAGGGAAAGGC
>NZ_DAOMOZ010000139.1:0-12775 GCF_035444585.1 Agriterribacter sp. | reverse complement strand
GATGCCGAAAATGGTTTCAATGGAAGGCCCCAAATGTGCTGTGGCCGATGTAAATGGCGATGGGTTGGATGATGTTTTCATAGGAGGTGCAAAATCAGATTTCGGGAAATTATTTTTTCAGCGGGCCAACGGAACATTGGTACGCTCCCGCCAGCCGGTGTTTGATGTTGCCAACATCACTGATCAAACTGGTGTTGCCTTTTTTGATGCAGACAGGGATGGCGATAATGATCTATTGGTGGTATATGGCGGTAATGAAGACAAAGGAGCGGCTGCACCGCTGCGGCCCCGCCTGTTCCTGAACGATGGCAAAGGCAATTTCTCCTATGCACCGCAAAACATGCCTGTAATTACAACTACCGCATCCTGCGCGCGAGCCGCAGATATGGATGGGGACGGAGATGTGGACCTATTTATTGGCGGCCGTGTTTTGCCGGGCGAATATGGTTTAACGCCCAGCTCTTTTCTTTTGGTCAATGACGGCACAGGGAAATTTACGGAAGAAACAGACAGGTATGCGCCGGGGCTAAAAAACATTGGAATGGTTACGGATGCCCGTTGGACAGATACGGATAATGATGGAAGTCCGGAACTTGTTGTTGTGGGCGACTGGATGCCGTTAACCATATTTAAAAAAGTAAACGGCATATTCATAAAAAAAGAGCTGCCGTTTTCCAATGGCTGGTGGAACTGCATTGAGGCCGCAGACCTCAATGGCGATGGGTATGTTGATTTCGTGATTGGCAACCTGGGACTCAATTCAAAAATCCGGGGCGATATTGCTCACCCTGTAGAATTGTATGTGAAAGATTTTGATAAAAACGGTCAAACGGAATCGGTTCTGTGCTATTATAAATCAGACAGCATATCGTATCCCCTGCCCTTGCGTGGTGAGATGGTAATGCAGTTGCCCGGCTTAAAGAAGAAATTTCCTAAGTATGCCGACTATGCGGGTAAGACCATTCACGAGGTTTTTTCGGAAAATGAGTTGGAAGGAGCCGTGATAAGAAAAGCGGAACAGTTCAACAGCTGTGTTGCCGTAAACGATGGCAAAGGGAATTTTACATTGAAGCCCCTGCCCCTGCAGGCGCAGTTCTCTCCGGTATACGGAATTTTAACAGGTGATCTTGACGAAGATGGACTGACCGATATTTTGCTGGGTGGCAATTTTTTTGGCGTAAAGCCTGAAATAGGAAGATATGATGCCAGCCATAGCTGTTTTTTAAAGGGAGACGGAAAGGGCAACTATACTTTTGTGCCCAACAGAAAAACAGGTATGATCGTAAAGGGAGAGGTAAGGGATATTGTGCAGTTGCAGAATAAAAAGGGATCTGTTGTTCTTTTTATAAAGAATAATGATGTGGTGCAGGTGTTTAAGAGAAACCCGAAGATGCGGTCGGCATCCGACGAAAGGAGGGTCAGCACCGCATCTGAACGCAAAGCACCGAAAGAAAATAACAAGAACCAAATCGCAAGAACCAAATAAATTTCAAATCCGAAGCCATAAGCTCTAAATCCGAAGGAATACAACAATAGACAAGAAACTAAAAATTTCCGGAAATCCGGAGATGCGGCCGGCACCCGGCGAAGGAGGGTCAGACCGTGTCTAAACGCAAAAGCGTCAAAAAACAAATAACAAAACGCAAAAAAATCCGAAGCGTAAAGCTCTAAAATCGAAAGAATACAACGATAAATAAAAACTAAAAACCATAAACTCCCGGCCCGGGAAATATGGCCGGCACCCGATACAAAAAGGGTCAGACCGCTTCTGAGTGCAAAGCACCAAAATCAAATAACAAGAACCAAATAAAATTCTAAATATTAAATCTGAAATCCGAAGGACTGTCAGCGATCAGCTCTGAGCTTTAAGCAGGAAAAAAACATCAAGAAACAAATAACAAAGAAAGCCCGAAAGCTTAAGCTCTGAATCCGAAACACTGAAACCCTGTGTTTCCTTGCACCTTGAAACCTGCACCCTGTACACCCTAAAAATTCGGCGCCAGTTGCCTCGTACGGTAGTAGTCTAACATATAGCTCACCACCTCTTCCGCGGTATCAACAATTTCAAATAAGGCAAGGTCTTCCGGGTTAATGTTACCTTCTACGAGCATTACCTTCTCGAGCCAGTTCATTAAGCCCTGCCAGTATTTTCTGCCCACCAGCACCATGGGCATTTGCTTAAATTTTTCTGTTTGTATTAGTGTAACTACTTCAAAAAATTCATCCAAAGTACCAAACCCCCCGGGCATCATAACAAACCCCTGTGAATATTTGGTGAAGACCACTTTGCGTACAAAGAAATAATCAAAGTTCAGCAGCTTGTCCTTATCAATGTATTCATTGGGGCGCTGCTCAAAAGGCAGGTCAATATTTAATCCCACACTCTTGCCGTTTGAAAGTACAGCGCCCTTATTAGCCGCTTCCATAATGCCGGGGCCGCCTCCTGTAATGATGCCGAATCCTTCCTCGGAAAGCCGTCGCGCAATTTCTATGGAAAGATCATAGTACATATTGCCCGGCTCTGTTCGTGCGGAACCGAATATAGATATGCAGGGACCTATCTTTGACAATGTTTCAAAACCTTCCACGAATTCGGCCATGATCTTAAAGATCTGCCAACTGCTGTGGGCCATGCTTTCCTTCCAGTGTCTTTCTTTCAATGTTTTGAGGGTTGCGTTCATACTCTTTTTCTTTTGTATAAAAATTACATTCAGTCAATTAAATTTTAGCCGGATGTTTGTTGAATAGTGAACAGGCTATTGTGAATAGTGAATAAAAGATTCACTCCTCACTACTCACTACTCACTACTCACCATTCACTCCTCACCACAATCCCGGCCACAGACAGCAAAGCCACCGCCTGTGCAGTGGCTCTCATTGATATAACGTACTTTATAAAAATTTAGTTCGTTGAAGCAGGCTTTTTTGAAATGATCCATAAGCCCAGGTAGGTGAGTATCCCGTTGTAGATGAGCAGTTCATAACCAATTTTGAACTTCCCGAAAAGAGTGTTGGAAAGAGACCTGATGCTTTCAACCCACTGACCGCTTAAATTCAGTTGCGGCTGGTACCATTCAATGTTGTTGATCATATCAACGCCAAGGATAAGCAGGGGCGCCAGCAAACAAACAAACAGCGACAGGCGGTCGTTGATCATTTTTTTGGTGAGGATGCCAAAGGCAAACAAACCAAGCAGTGGTCCGTAGGTGAAACCCGCTACCTTCAGGATTACATCAATGATGGATTTGTTGTCAACCAGTTTAAAGCCCAGTACGATAATAAAAAAGATAAAAGCAAAGCTGAAGTGGGTGGTCAGCCGGATCCTTCGCCGCTTGCTTTCACTCCAGTCTTCTTTCCTTTTTAATCCCAAAATATCCAAACAAAACGAAGAGGTCAAAGCGGTCAATGCCCCGTCGGCGCTGGGAAAGAGTGCGGAAATAAGCCCTATGATAAAAATAATGGATAATGCTGTCGGCATGTAGCTCAACGCAGCAGTGGGGAACAGGTCATCCGGCGGGACATTGATGCCTTTTTCGGCTGCAAAAATATACAACAAGCCACCTAAGAAAAGAAATAAGAAGTTTACCAGTGCCATTATGATGCTGAAAGTAACCATGTTTTTCTGGGAATCTTTCAGGTTCTTTACGCTGATGTTTTTCTGCATCATTTCCTGGTCAAGCCCTGTCATGGCAACGGTAATAAAAGCGCCGCCTAAAATGTGCTTCAGGAAATGAGACGAACTGTTGATATCCGTATTGAAAATCCTGGTGAGGCCGAGGCTCCCTAATTCATTCAGTGTTCCTGAAAAGCTGTGACCCAGGTTGTTCATAATAAAGATGGTGCATACAACCAGTCCCAGCAGCATAAAAGAAGTTTGCAGTGTATCTGTAAATACAATGGTTTTAACGCCTCCCTCAAAAGTGTAAAGAATGATCATCAGCAAAATAATAACGGTGGTAAACCAGAAAGGCATTCCAAGGTTATCGAGTATGAAGATCTGGAGGATATTGATAACAAGGTACAGCCTCGCTGTTGCGCCCAATGTTCTGGAAATGATAAAGAACAGGGCGCCTGTTTTATAGGAGATCATTCCAAAGCGGTGCTGCAGGTAATTATAGATGGATGTGAGATTCAACCGGTAATACAGGGGCAGAAGAATAAAGGCGATCAGGAAATAGCCGATCAAATACCCGATCACCACCTGGAAATAGGCAAAGCCCGAGCTGCCTACTGTTCCGGGCACCGATACAAAAGTTACACCCGATAGAGACGTGCCGATCATACCAAAAGCCACCAGCATCCAGTTGGAACTTCTGTTGCCGATAAAAAAAGAATCATTGTTGGAATTCCGGGAAGTGTAGTAAGCCACCACCAAAAGCAAAATAAAGTACCCTACTACAAATGAAAAAAGCAGCCATGGAGACATATGGTATAATTAAAGTTATGGGGAAAGATAAAACATTTATTTTTTATGGATGGTATTGGATGATGAGGATACAGCAACCTTGCCGCACAGCAGAATATTAAACGCAAACAGTCATTCAACCGCGTTACTGTGTATTATTGCAGTTCAAATTAAGATATATGGAAATTAATGCGGTAACGGTTTTTTGCGGATCCAGACAGGGCGCTGATCCGCAATACGAAAGGGATGCGGCGCAGCTCGGCAGGCTGATAGCGGAAGCCGGACTTAAGCTGATATACGGAGGGGGTAATAAAGGATTGATGTGCGCCTTAGCCAATGCTGCATTGCAAACCGGCGGCAAGGTAACCGGTGTTATACCTCAGGTACTTATAGAATGGGAACAACAGCATACCGGGCTAACGGAACTTATTGTTACCGGTGATATCCATCAGAGAAAAAAGCTGATGTATGGATTGTGCGATGCAGCCATCGTTTTGCCCGGCGGTTATGGTTCGCTGGACGAGTTGTTTGAAATGCTTACCTGGAACCAGTTGAACATCCACAACAAAAAAATATTTGTGCTTAACACGGCAGGCTATTACCGGCATCTTGAGGCACATATACTAAAAATGGAAGCTGAAGGATTTTTATACGGTCGTTCCGAAGAACGGATTGTTTTTAGTAATTCGCCCGAAGCATTGATGAGCAGTATAAATGACTGATGAAATAGAGGCTGTGTCGACTGAAAATGGTAACTTTTGGTAAAATATTCAGTTATGAAACATTCTTTTCCCGTTTTTTTGCTGAGCATTTTATTTTTATTACAGCCTTTACAACATTATGCCCAACCGGCTCAGGAACATAAAATCCTTGCTATTGGCGCTCCTGCACCGGATTTTTCATTGCCTGCCGTTGATGGCAGGATCTATACGCTTGCCTCATTCAGCAATAATAAAATTCTGGTGGTCATCTTTACCTGCAATCATTGCCCTACCGCACAGGCGTATGAAGATCGTATCATAAAACTTACGTCCGACTATTCCGGCAAAGGCGTTGCCGTGGTTGCTGTTATGCCCAACGATCCCAGATCCATCACCTTAAATGAGCTGGATTATACAGACTTAAGCGATTCCTTCGGGGAGATGAAGATCCGTGCCACAGAAAAGCGATTCAATTTCCCGTATTTATACGATGGCGATACACAGGCAACGGCAAAAGCGTACGGTCCTGCTGTTACACCGCATGTTTTTATTTTTGATGAAAAACGCAGGCTTCGCTTCCGGGGAAGGATAGATGATGTGGAAAATCCTGCAAAAACGCCAAAACATTTTGATACGCGTAATGCCATAGAAGCTTTGCTTGCCAACAAAGAATTGGTTACGCCCACTACAAAAGTTTTTGGATGTTCCACGAAGTGGAAAGAGAAAAGCGACTGGATCGTTAAGGCGCAGCAGGAATGGGCGAAAGAGCCTGTACATTTAAATGATATAGATACAGCAGGAATAAAAAATCTGCTGAGAAACGATTCCGATAAGCTGCGCCTGATCAATATCTGGGCTACCTGGTGCGGCCCTTGTATTACGGAATTCCCGGAATTTGTAACCATCAACAGGATGTACCGCAAAAGAGATTTTGAATTCATCAGCATCAGTGCGGATGATCCGGCTAAAAAAGAAAGAGCATTGCAATTCCTGCAAAAGCAGCAGGCATCCAATGTTAATTATATTTTCAGTGGTGATGATAAATACCAGCTCATTGAAGCCGTAGACCCCAACTGGCAGGGCGCCTTGCCCTATACCATCCTGGTAGAGCCCGGTGGTAAAATTGTATATGCCCGGCAGGGTATTATAGATCCGCTGCAAATGAAAAAAACGATCATTGAGCATCCGCTGCTGGGGAGATATTATTGAGGAATTTGAAAATTTGAAAATCCGGTAATTTGAAAATACCTGCCCCCGCTATGCGAAGCCCCGCTATGCGAAGTCTCCTGACTTCGCTATCTATATGTTCTTCCGGGACTATGTCCCGCCTCATGCCTCCGCGAAATATAAGCCGGGAGCTGGTTCGTGCGGACACGAACCAGGGCATTTGGAAAAGATTATAGGTGAAAAACAATTGAAACTACGACTTGCTATTTCTTAATGCGCTGATGCAATTGCTTAATGAACGGAAGTGGTGATAGGTGGCTTTCCAGATATGGCCCTTGAGGCTTTTTTTGAGTTCGGGTTGCTTGTCCAGCCCGCCTTCGTACCAGTCGCCGTGTTCATGATCAATGAGGTAGGTTTGCGCATAGTTCCAGAGCTGTTTGAATTTTTCAAAATAGCGTAAAGGGTCGTTTGGAAAAAGGTCAGCCATAAACAACAACGTATTCATTCCTTCTGCCTGCGCCCACCAGTTTTTGGTATCTTTTATAATGGTGATCCCGTCGTCACCTTTGAAATAATAACCTTCATCATAAAACCCTCCAACCACACTGTCCCAGCCGTTGTGCAAAGCATGATCCACCATTTGCTTTGCTTTATGTAAGGTAATGCTGTCATCTTTAAAACCCAGTACATGTGAAGCTTCCAGCATGAGCCAGGCCGTTTCTACGTCATGACCAAAGGAAACGTGATCAAGGTAACGATGCTTCAGGATATTTTCTTTGTCTGAGTTACCGAATGAAACAGGCGTCCAGTCCGGTTGAAAGAAAAGTATAAGATTCCCTTTGGGTGAAACGATGGTATCCCTGATGAGCAGCAGCATTTCGGTTAATCGTTCCCGTAATAACGGGTCAGGCCACGCCAGGTACAGTTCCGTAAAAGCTTCCAGCAGGTGAATAGAGCTGTTCTGGTCTTTGTACCCGAGATCGGAAACAGAAGGAATATCAGCAGTTCGCTTAACAGGTGTGCCATCTCTTTGCATATGCTGGAAATAGCCTTTGTATACCTGGTCGTGGCTGTGCGCTTCAAGCCATGCAAATGCCCGCTTTGCCAGGCCCAGTGCGGCGGTATCGCCTGATGTTTTATAATATGCGGCGAGCGCATATATGCCAAAGGCATTGCCGTAGGCTTCTTTTTCCGCAAAACCGGTTCTCTTTACCCTTCCTTCCTGATCCACCAGCGTATAAAACCCGCCGTAGGTTTTATCCCACATTACATCCTTAAGAAAAAGAAAGCCATGCTTTGCTCCTGCTGTATAATATGCCATGGCAGGGTACCGTTCGGCAGCTTTTGCATTGACCCAGGTATGGCGTGCCTGTGTTACGATCATTTTATCCTGGTTGGGCGCCGGTTTAAAATCGTAGGTATAGGAGCTTGTGAAGCCGCCGTATACCGTATCAAAAGACCGGGGATACCATTGTGCCAGCAATTCCTTTTGCAAACTGTTTTCCATTGCTGCGGCAATCTGCAGCCTTTCCGCTTTGTTGTTTGATGGCGCCGGCTGTTGTGCGTATACTGTATGCAAACAAAGAGAAAGGAAAAGGAATGCGTATTTCATACCGTGGTTTGGCGTTAAGTTAACCATAAAATACCGTATTCCCTCCCGATGGAGTCGTTACAGTACCGCAATTGTGGGGGAAGGTGGGACCTCGGGAGATCGTCCGGCACCGGGGTCATGGCTGTCTTCCGGCACCCTTTCATGAAGATCCGGCACGACTTAAAATAGCAGCTCAATAACGTAAATTGCAAAAAGTAGTTATTGTTGATGAAGCTATATTGGGTATTTCAATGGTAACATTTATTGAATAAGTATATATGAAAAAAGTCCTATTGCTATTGCTTTATCTGTTGGTTGGCGTTTGTGCAAATAGTCAGGGCAATAATCAGCAAATTGCCGTTTTTTGCAAAATATGGGGATTTTTGAAATACCATCATCCTAAAGTAGCGCAGGGAAATATTGACTGGGATAAAGAATTTTTAAACAGAGTGTCTGCTGTGTCTGGTTTAACAACTAAAGAAGAAACCAATAGTTATTACCTAAACTGGATTAAGAGTCTGGGAGAAATAAAAATGCTTAAAAATACAAAGGATTCAATACCAGATGTTTTTAAAAAGAATCATGACCTTCATTGGATAAATGATCCCGCTATCTTTAATAAGACTTTAAGGGAAACGCTGAATTATATTTTTAAAAATAGAAATCAGGGAAAGAATTATTACACCCCGGTAAAGAAAGTAGTAGTCTTTAAAGCCGCAAGCCCCAATTATTCATCTGAGTTAACTTACAAAGATTCTATCTTCCCTTCTAAAGAAATGCGGTTGCTTGCACTTGGCCGTTATTGGAACATTATCAACTATTTCTATCCTTATAAATATGCAATTGGAAAGGATTGGGGTTCGGTTTTGACCGGAATGATACCAAGATTTCAGAATGTGCGGGATACACTTTCATATCAATTACTGATTTTGGAGATGGCCGCGTCCATTAACGATAGCCATTCTTTCATTACATATACGCCCCAAACATTTAAATACTTTGGAGAGAAATTCCCTGTTTTCAAATATTCAATTATTGAAAATCAAGCTATTGTAACCGGGTTTTATAATGATTTACTAAGACAAAAAGATGGTATACAATATGGAGATATAATATTGAAAATAGATGGACGTCCATTAAACGATATCATCCTTGAAAAGGGGAAATATTTTGGCGCTTCAAATTACGACTGCAAGCTCAGAGATATTACAGTCATATTACTAAACGGAAATACAGATTCGGCAATAGTGACGATTGAACGCAATGGCGTGATCAAAGAACAAATAATACACAGATACAGATTTCAATATCTCGCGGAAGGTTATTATAAAAAAGACACCGGGGCATCATGGAAAAAAATAGATGATGATATTGGGTTTGTAAACCTTGGCTCCCTAAATTCCAAAGACGTATCGAAAGCTATGAAAGCACTTTGGAATACAAAAGCAATTATTTTTGATGTAAGAAACTATCCTCAGAGTATTTATCATAAACTTTCTAAATACTTGAATTCCGAGAAAGAATATTTTGCAAATGTTACTCAGCCTTTAATTAATTTTCCCGGAATGTATGTTCGGTTTAAAAAACTACATACAGGCAAAAATAATGCTCGGTACTACAAGGGTAAAATCGTGTTGTTGATTGATGAACACACTCAAAGTATGGCTGAGCTTACAGTAATGGCGCTACAGACCGCACCAGATGTTATAACTATTGGTAATCATAGCGCAGGTGCAGATGGTGATCGGCGCGAGATAATATTGCCTGGTGGTTATGTTGTAAGTATGAGTTCTCTCGGGTTTTACTATCCTGATGGCAGGGAAACACAAAGAGTTGGTATAATACCTGATATTTTGGTTAAACCTACAATTGATGGTGTACGGCAAAGAAGAGATGAAATACTTGAAAAAGCTATTGAAGTTATAAAAACAGGCTTATACCAATAGCCTGCTATGCGAAGTCTCCCGACTTCGTCATCCATATGTTCTTCCGGGACTTTGTCCCGGAAAACCAGACTGGGAGAAAAGCCAACGCTGATGGCGATCTATGAGCTTTATGAACGAAGATATAAATCTCCGGAGAACATAGCAGGCGCGAAGTCGGGAGACTTCGCACAGCGGGTCACAGCGGCTGGGAGATATCGAATGATACCCGGGCAATTGAAATACCGCTCATCTTCCTTTAAACCGAAAGATACCACTGCTGTGTATTCCCCGCTATAATACTTCAACCAACTGCACCTTATTTCCACAAGTGTCGTTGAACACGGCGGGTTTTGAAATCCCCATTTGCGTTGGACATATGCTAAACTCAACACCCAATTGCCTCAGTCTGGCATATTCTTTATCTATGTCTTCCACATTAAAAGTAATGGCAGGTATTCCTGCGTCAAATAATGCTTTCTGATATAGTATGGACGGCGAAAATCCCAACGGGGCGAGTAACAATTCCACCCCATCTTTGTCTTCATTTGACACAATGGTTAACCAACGACCCTCTTCAAGAGGGATCTCTCTTTTTTTTGCAAAGCCCAGGATTTTAGTATAAAACTCCAGTGCTTTGTCCTGATCATCAACCATGATGCTGGTAACTTTTATTGTCATGAAGGGCAGGATAAAATATTTATTTTAAGTTAAGTTGCCATGATACACCGAACCTGTCAGTGAGCCAACCAAATTTCTTAAGGCCGGGATATTTATTCAAGGCCATTAAAACCTTCCCGCCATTAGCTAGTTTTTCAAAAAGCGTATCAATCTCCTTGTCCGAATTACAATCAACAAATAGAGACATGGAAGGTGTAAATGTAAATCCATGTGTTGAAGAACTGTCGATGGCCATATATTGCTGTCCGCAAAGAGAAAAAACAGCATGCTTAACAGTGCCTTCATCACCAGGTTCTCCACTTGCATAACGGCTGATGCTTGCTATTTTAGAATCGTTAAATAAAGAAGTGTAAAAATTCATTGCTTCTTCTGCGTTCCCTTCAAACATGAAGAAAGTAGTGATCTTATAGCCCATAAATTTTTGTTTAAAAGTACAATGGATGATTTTTTACAAAAAAAGGGCGATTTAAAATCATTTACTTCTTCAAAGTTGCTTTTTTGTTGTAATAATCTATGGGCGCGACTCCTGTGATTTTTTTAAACAGCCCGGAAAAAGTGCTCGCACTTTCAAATCCTACGGCCGCACATGACTCAAAAACGGATTTTCCCGATTTCAATAGTTTTTTAGCTTCCAGTATTCTTTTTTCTATGAGATATTGATTAGGTGTTATGCCATAGTATTGTCTAAAAAGTCGTATGAAGTGGAATTTGGAGAGGTTAGCCGATTTAGATATTTCGCCTAACTGAATTTTTTCAGCAAAATGTTCATCCATAAATTTTTTAAAGCGAATCATTTGCTCCAGCAGGTACTGTTTTGAATAAATTCCTTTTTTCAGTTGGAATATCTTGTTGTTGTATAAATTCATGCTTACAGATGTTCATGTTCATCAACGTTCCGTGTCCGCTATGTCAGACTCCCGTTATGCGCTGTCTCCCGACTTCGTTATTAATATGTTCTTCCCGGACTATGTCCCGCCATATGCCTTCACGAATACAAGTCGGGAACTGGATTTGTGCAGATACAAACCATAGCATCGAATCAATCAGAGCAATTGAAATATCGCTTATCTCCCTTCAAACTGGAAGATCTTTTGCATCAGCACCCACTTTTCGCCGGGCTTTGCCCAGGGAATGGCCTGCTGGTATTTCCACATCAGCTCTTCCCATTCCTGTACTTTAGCGCAATGGGCATCCAACTGCTTCTTTTTGTCGAAGGTGAAATTGTCGTCTGTTTCGAGGATCATGAACATCCTGTTGCCTGTGCGGTAGATCTCGATATTGGTAATTCCTGCATCCAGGTCGTTTTGCCGTACTTCCGGCCAGCCCGCGCCGGGCTTGTGCCAGTTCTCGTATTCCTTCATGCTTTCAGGGTCATCTATCAGGTCGAGCGCCAAACAAAATTTTTGCATAGTCGTTTTTTATTTGAACCAGGTATTAAAAGCATTGATCGTTTGCCGGGCCGCCGCATCGCTGTTGGGCCAGGGAAACACTTCGGCAGAAATGTACCCGCTGTAAGCTATGGATTGCAGGGCCTTTGCAATATCATTCATGTGTGTATGCCCCATGCCTATGGCGCGCCTGTTGCTGTCGGCAAAATGTACATGTCCTATATAGCTGCCATACTGATAAATTGTTCCGGGTATGGAATCTTCCTCAATATTCATGTGAAACAGGTCGGCCAGCAATTGAACATTTGTGGTATCAAGCGTCTTTAACCACGCAACCGCATCGACGAAGCAGTTGAATATATTGGTTTCGTAGCGGTTCAGGGGTTCGTATATCAGTTGCACGCCTTTCTTTTGGGCTACGTCCGACAGTATGCTTATCCCTTCGCTCAGCCACTGTAAGGCAACCGCTCTTTCGGTACCCTGCGGCACATTGCCCTGCATGGAGCCAATGATTGCCGGTGCGGTAGATGCCGCTCCAAAGCCGATCATCTCACTTATAAAATCTATAGCGCGGGCTCGTACTCCGGCATCAGGGTCTGTGAGCGTTAAGCCCTGTACTACTTTCCCCGCCCCGGTACCCACTGCGCATACCCGTATACGGTAGCTCTCCGAAAGCTGTTGCAGCAGGCGGGCATCAACTGCTGTGGCTGAAGCAGTAAAAAGCTCAACCGCATCAAATCCTAATGCAGCCGCTTTGGCCATGGAATCTTCCAGGTTTTTCCAGAATACCCAGGGCCCGCTTTTTATTTGGGGTACCAGCGCTATGGTTATTGCAGATTTCATCTTTTTCGTTTATAAGGTAAAGTCAACCATGATCTTGGTAATATTACCCCTGTTTTCCGACCAGTCCTGCAATGCTT
>NZ_DAOMOZ010000138.1:0-13399 GCF_035444585.1 Agriterribacter sp. | reverse complement strand
GCGCACAAAGATAAGGGAGTAAAAAATTTTTTAGATTCCGGAAATTTGATGTATTATTGCCCCGGAATCGAACTGATCAGTTCTTACCAAGCTCCGGGATTTTATCAGTTTTAGCCATTCCGCACCAATTTCATTCAACCAAAAATTCATTTCAACATTTCTCTTTCAATTATCAGGTGTTTTTGATGAGAGGTTAAACCGTTAAGTATATTTATGTACGACATTCTGCAACTGAATGATATGCTCGTTCCTGAGCTGCTTGATATTGCCGAGCAATTGAGCATTGCTAACGCTAAAAAACTCGATAAACAGGAACTCATCTATAAAATTTTAGACAAACAGGCTATAGAAAACAGTGCTGAAGCCAAGGGCACAGAAGAAAAGGGAAGACGTAAACGTGTTGTGAAAACAACAACATCCAACAGTACCGAGGAAGCCCTTGTGGAATCAGAACCGGAAAAACCGGCAACGACCGGTAGAAAAAGAAAAACTGTTGCTGCCGAACCCGAAAAAAAGGCAGAGAAGAAAATTGTAAAAAAATCAAAGCCGGCTCAGAGTGAAGCGCCGCAACAGCCCGAGAGGAAGGAACCGGAGCCTGTTGTTGTTCCTCCTGCCGAAGAAGCAGAAGATGAAGTGCTTCTTACAGAGGAAGAAGCGCCGCAACCGGAAGCAGCATCTGTAGAAGAAGCCCAAACCGAACGCAGGCAATACCCCAGCCGCCGCGAACAGAACTTCAACATTGAGTTTGATGGGGTGATAATGAGTGAGGGTGTTTTGGAAATGATGCCCGACGGCTACGGCTTCTTAAGGAGCAGTGATTATAATTACCTTTCCTCCCCCGATGATATTTATGTTTCCCCGTCGCAGATAAAATTGTTTGGATTAAAAACCGGCGATACCGTGTCGGGTGCTGTGCGCCCGCCGAAAGAAGGAGAAAAATACTTTGCATTGCTTAAGGTTGAAACGATCAATGCCAAGTCGCCCGAAGAAGTGAGAGACCGGGTGCCGTTCGATTATCTTACGCCATTGTTCCCTTTTGAAAAGCTGAATCTTTTCACCCAGCCTTCTGCATTAAGCACCAGGATGATAGACCTGTTTACGCCTATAGGTAAAGGCCAGCGCGGACTGATCGTGGCTCAGCCCAAGACCGGTAAAACAGTATTGTTAAAAGATATAGCCAACGCTATTGCCGAAAATCATCCGGAATGTTATATGATGATCGTGCTGGTTGATGAACGGCCGGAGGAAGTAACCGATATGGAAAGAAGTGTGAGAGCCGAGGTCATAGCTTCTACCTTTGATGAACCGGCAGAAAAGCACGTAAAAGTTTCCACCATAGCCCTGCAAAAGGCAAAACGACTGGTAGAATGCGGTCATGATGTGGTTATACTGCTTGATTCCATTACCCGTTTGGCCCGTGCACACAACACGGTGGCTCCCGCATCGGGCAAAGTATTGTCGGGAGGTGTGGAAGCCAATGCCATGCAAAAGCCCAAACAATTTTTTGGTGCTGCAAGAAAAATCGAGAATGGCGGGTCATTGACCATACTGGCTACTGCATTAATAGATACCGGTTCAAAAATGGATGAGGTGATCTTTGAAGAATTTAAAGGAACCGGCAACATGGAGCTGCAGTTAGACAGGCGGCTGGCCAACCGGCGCATATTCCCCGCTATTGATCTTGTGGCTTCCTCTACCCGCAGGGAAGACCTGCTGCTGGATAAAGATGTATTGAAAAGAATGCATTTGCTGCGCAATTACCTGGCTGATATGAATGCAGAAGAGGCAATGAACGAATTGCTGAAACGCATGCGGGGAACAAAAGACAACCAGGAGTTTTTGGCCAGCATGAATAGCTGATAAAGCGTATGACTAACCACAAACGATAAACTATAGATCCATAGCCCCGGGATTTTTAAAGTGCCCGTTGAGTTTTATCTTTTGCTTCAGGGCCTCTGTTTCAGTTAATATAGAAATAACTTTGTCGAGATGCCGCTTTAAATATTCCTGCATTTGTATTTCCTGTGTCAATCCCAGCAGTTCATATTCTTCTTCAATGGAAAGACCGGCATGAAATTGGTCATTGGCAGTAAGTTGCTAAATGAAAAAGCAAATGCTCTCTATAAGGGATCATACTATCCATTCTACAGTTCCCCATAGCCATTCCAGCTCATTATTCTCCGTTTCAACTACTAGGAGTCCGTCTTCTGTAACACCTTTTACAAGGGCTTTGAACAAAAGTCCGTTTTTTTTAAATGTAACGTATTCATTCAGTTTGTACATTGCCTTCCTGTAGTCGTATAAAATTTCTTTTTCATTCCCTGCTTTCAGCGCCTCGTATCGCTGTTCCAGGAAAAAGCAAAGTTCTTTTGCCAATTCGATCGCATCAAAATCTTTTCCTGTTATTTGCCGGAGTGAAATTGCTCTTTGCAGGTATTCCGGGAAGTTTACCTGGTTAATATTGAGGCCTATTCCCGCAACTGCAAACAGCCAGCTCTCAGACCTTATGATATTTTCTATTAATATACCGCCTGCCTTTCTGTCACCCCAATAAATATCGTTCGGCCATTTTATCCGGGTTTCATAGCCTGCATATTTTTTATAAAGATCAAAAACTCCCAGCCCGATCGCTGCATTTAATAAAAATGACCGTGTGGGAACCAAAAAAGAAGGCTCTAAAACGATGCTTAGGAGAATATTTTCATCCCTGCTGCTCTGCCAGCTTTTTCCTCTTTGTCCTTTTCCGCTTGTTTGCTCCAGAGCAAGCCATGCATCGCCGTGCTTTGCCAAACGGGCATGCACCATTTGCATGGCATAGTTGTTGGTGCTGTCAATGCTGGGAATTACACTAAAAGACCGTACGAAGGATTGCATAAGAGAATACCGAATTAATTCCTATTTTTGAGCAAGTTAGATAAATGAAAAATAAATAAGCAGTCGTAAAGCGATGCTTTTAAAATATAATCAAATCAACCCCAAAAAGAGGGGTAAATCTAAAATTGATTTCTATTGGCAGCATTACAGGTGTTAACTGCACGGCCCAAACGTGCAGCCAGGTTGACGAGGAACAGTAAGCTATTTAAAACCATCATCAGCGCCATCCGTCAAAAAAAAGGAGAAAATATTGTTTCGCTTGATCTGCGTAAAATACATGAAGCCGTTGCAGATTTTTTTATTATTTGTGAGGCTTCCAGCAATATACAGGTGAGAGCAATTGCCGACGCAATTGAAACTGAAGTGAAGAAAACCACAGGTGAGCTACCGTATCGCCACGAAGGCTACCAGGCGCTGCAGTGGGTGCTCATAGATTATGTGAATATTGTAGTACATGTTTTTCAGCCCGAAACAAGGAAGTTTTATAAGCTGGAGGAAATGTGGAATGATGGTCATCACATGCAGCATGACATATAAATCAAAGAACAACGGCAACAATAATTTTTATGTAACTGGTATATCCGGTTTTTTATTTTAATTTAAATATTTAAGCGAAGAAGTTTATGGCACAGGATAATAATCAGGGTAAAATACCAGGATTCAATAAGCGAACGGAGGGTGACGACAAGTCTCAGCGCCGTGGTCCCAAATTCAGCATATACTGGGTTTATGGTATTGTTGCACTTTTACTGGTAGGCTACCAGTTGTACAATGGTGCTACACCAACGGCCACAGTGATCTCGGATCTTCAGTTCCGCAACGAAATGCTTGTTAAAAATGATATTCAGAAGCTGGAGCTGGTCCGCAATAAGGACCTGGTCAGGGTTTTTATAAACAAAGACAGCCTTAATAAACCTATATACAAAGAGCTTTTGGGAGACAGATGGTCCATTGTTTCTAAAACAGATGGACCGCATTTTCAGTTCGAAGTTCCGGATGCAAAAACATATACAGGCACCACGCTCGCTGAATTTTACAAAGAACACCAGCAGGTAAAAGAAGTTCCCGTTAAAATTGTGACTGAATCAGAATGGTTTGGGTCTTTGCTCAGCTATATATTTCCCTTGCTGATGTTTGCCCTGCTTTTTATTTTGATGATGCGGAAGGTGGGTGGTCCCGGCGGCGGCGGCGGTCCGGGCGGTATTTTCAGTATTGGTAAATCCAAGGCCACCTTGTTTGAAAAAGGTACCAAAGTGAACATCACTTTTGCCGATGTAGCCGGGTTGGAAGAGGCCAAGCAGGAAGTAATGGAGATCGTTGATTTTTTGAAGAATCCCAAAAAATATACCGCGCTTGGTGGTAAAATTCCAAAGGGGGCTTTGCTCGTTGGATCTCCGGGAACCGGTAAAACATTGTTGGCTAAGGCTATGGCCGGCGAGGCGCAGGTGCCTTTCTACAGTATGAGTGGTTCTGATTTTGTGGAATTGTTTGTAGGAGTAGGGGCCAGTCGTGTAAGAGATCTGTTTAAACAGGCAAGGGAAAAAGCACCCTGTATTGTATTTATAGATGAAATCGATGCAATAGGGAGAGCCCGGGGAAAAAATGTGATGATGAGCAATGATGAAAGAGAGAATACACTTAACCAGCTATTGGTAGAAATGGATGGGTTTGGAACAGACAGCGGAATTATTATCCTTGCTGCCACCAACAGGCCCGATGTGCTGGATAGCGCCTTATTACGCCCTGGTCGTTTCGACAGACAAATAACCATTGACAAACCGGATGTAAAAGGCAGGGAAGAAATATTTCATGTGCATCTGAAGCCGATCAAAAAATCAAACAAGCTTGATGTATTTAAGCTGGCGGAACAAACACCGGGTTTTGCGGGTGCCGATATAGCCAATGTTTGTAATGAGGCTGCCCTGATAGCCGCACGTAAAGGCAAGTCGGAAGTTGAGATGGATGATTTTCAGGATGCAATTGATCGGGTTATCGGCGGACTGGAAAAGAAAAACAAGATCATCTCTCCTGATGAAAAGGAAATTATTGCTTACCACGAAGCGGGCCATGCTATTTGCGGGTGGTTCCTGGAACATGCTTACCCGTTGCTGAAGGTTACCATTGTTCCCCGCGGCACAGCGGCACTTGGATATGCCCAGTACACTCCTAAAGAACAATACCTCTATAATACTGATCAGTTAAAAGACCAGTTGGCCATGACCCTGGGCGGAAGGGCAAGTGAAGAGATCTTCTTTGGAAAAATTTCAACCGGCGCCAGCAATGATTTGCAGCAGGTAACCAAAATCGCCTACTCTATGATCACCATGTATGGTATGAATGAGAAACTGGGAAATATCAGCTACTACGATCCTCAGCAGGAGAATTATTTTACCAAGCCGTTCAGTGAAGAAACGGGCAAGATCATTGACGAAGAGGTAAGAAAGCTGATAGATGAAGAATACACCAGAACCAAAAGTTTGCTGATGGAAAAAAAGCAGCAGGTTGAAATCATTGCTAAGGAACTGCTGACACGGGAAGTGCTTTTTCAAAGTGATCTGGAGCAATTGATCGGCAAACGCCCGTTTGAGGAAAAGAAACCGGCAGATGTAGTGCACGACCATCATCATCACGATGATGAAAACCCTTCTTCTTCCAATGGCTCTGAGGGCGGCGGTATCAGCGCCGGTGTTCCGCCTGCTGAAATTATACCTAAACCATAAGCCATGAAGGTATCTCCTGCAAAGGAAAATATGCTTAAAAAAATACGGAAGGCACTGAGTACATCGGTGCCTTTGCCTTTTCCTCAGAGCGAGGGAAACAATTCGGTGTTTTTACCTCCTGCCGATGAGGCTGAGATCGTTTTTGCGGAAGCATTTGGAAAACAGAATGGACGGTTTTTATACTGCGCCAGTGAAACCGAACTGCTGCAGCAATTATCCCTTCTTATCCGGCAAAGGCAGTGGAAAGAAGTGTTTTGTAAAGAAATCCTTCTCAGGCAAAGGCTTGCGACTCTAAATTTTGCAGGCTTTTCTAAAAAGCCCTTACATTTTGCAGATGCGGCCATTACCGGCTGTGAAGCGCTGATAGCAAGAACAGGAACAATTATGATGAGCGCGGCGCAGCAAAGCGGCAGAACCACCAGTGTATATGCACCTGTGCATATTTGTGTGGCTCACGTAGCCCAACTGGTGTATGACATAAAGGACGGGCTGCAGCTGATAAAAGAAAAATACACCGGCAGGTTGCCTTCGCTTATTACCTTTGCAACCGGCCCCAGCCGTACGGCCGATATTGAAAAGACTTTAGTGGTTGGGGTTCATGGGCCTAAAGAAGTATTTGTGTTTTTGACAGAGAATTGAAGCATTCATTTTATCTTGCGCAAATGCAGGTTCTTACAGGGAAAAAAATATACTTTCTTTCTGACTTTCACCTCGGGGTTCCCGATCATGCTTCAAGCCTGGAACGGGAAAAACTAATTGTTCGTTTTCTTTCCGAAGCAAAAGAAGATGCCGCAGCCATTTTTATTGTTGGCGACCTTTTTGACTTTTGGTATGAATATAAAAAAGTTGTGCCCAAAGGGTTTGTCCGCATTTTGGGCAAACTCGCCGAATTAACAGACAGCGGCATACCGCTCTATTTTTTTGTGGGCAATCACGACATGTGGATGAGCGGCTATTTTGAAAGGGAGTTGAACATCCCCGTGTTTTATGAACCGCAGCATTTCGAATTCAACGGTAAAGAATTCCTGGTAGGCCATGGCGATGGGCTCGGCCCCGGCGATAAGGGGTATAAATTTTTAAAAAAGATATTCCGCAATAAAATGAGCCAGTGGCTGTTTGGCATTTTACCGCCTTATATGGGCATGGGTATTGCGCATCGTTTTAGTAAAAGCAGCCGTGCAGCAACCGGTGAAGACGATGCCCGCTTTTTAGGCGAAGATAAGGAGTGGCTGATCAGCTATTGCAGGGAAGTGCTGAAGCAGAAACATTATGACTATTTTATCTTTGGCCATCGACATCTTCCCATTGATTTTACATTGAACGATAACAGCAGGTACATTAATCTGGGCGACTGGATCCGGTACAACAGCTACGCCGTATTTGACGGACAGAACCTTGAATTGAAATACTATCGACCCTGATGCGCTTTTCTTTTATCATATTATTATGTTGTTCTGTTTTTTGCGTGCAGTCGCAAACCGGTTCCGGTGACAAAGCATCAGGAACGGCCTTTTTGCCTCCTGTGTCGCTATACAGAGGCAGTGTTAAGCAGTTTGCGGCCGACAACCTGGGGAATATTTATGTGCTCACGCCTGCAGGCCTTTTAATAAAGCTTAACAGCAGGGGCGACTCTCTGAATGTTTTTAATGATGTACGCCGTTATGGAACGGTGTATGCGATAGATGTAACAAATCCGATGAAAGTACTGTTGTATTATAAGGATTTTTCAACGATACTTATGCTGGACCGTTACCTGAACAGGATAAACATGATAGATCTGCGAAAGTCGGGCATTTTTCAGGCGAAGGCGACAGGGCTGTCGTACGATAACAATGTATGGATATTTGATGAGCAATCTGCGAAGCTTAAAAAGATTGATGAAACAGGCAGCGTGCTCATTGAAACCACAGACCTGCGGCAGGTACTGGATGTTGTGCCGTCTCCGCATGCCTTAGTAGACAGAGATGGTTTTGTATATGTTTACGACAGCACAAAAGGATTATATGTATTTGATTATTACGGAGTGCTGAAAAATGCCCTGCCGTTAACGGGGGTCACCGATTTACAGGTGATGGGTAAAACCATTGCCGGGCGCAGGCAAAACAAATTGGTGCGGTATACATTGGGAACGCTGGAGTTGCAGGAGCAATCGCTTCCGGCAATTATACAAAGCGCGGAAAAAATTTATATTACACAGCAGGGTGTTTATGTGCTCAATGGAACGGGTATTGAAATGTACCCATATTATTAAAGAAAGATAGCATGAACGATTTTTTGGACAGGATGGTTTTAAACAACCGCATAGGGGATTATCTTACTATCGGCCTGATCATTTTTGGAATGTACATGCTGAAAAAATATTTCAGCAGGCCTATCGTTGCTTTTATTATTTTTTTATCGAAACGAATGGGCAGGAAAATAGACCGCAAGGCTTTTGTTGACCTGATACTTGCCCCGCTTGAATATTTTATCATCATCCTTACTGCCGTTATCGCACTTTCTTCTTTGAATTTTCCGGAAATATTTAAATACAATTTTTATAAAACAGATACTAAAACGATCGTTGACCGCATTGCGATAACACTTCTCATTGTTTCCTTTTTCTGGTTATTGTTGCGGATGATTGATTACCTGGCATTGGTTATTGCTAAAAATAACCAGAGCGAAGACATGCAGGGTGAACATCAACTGGTTATCTTTATTAAAGATTTTTTAAAAGCCATTGTGAGCATAGCCGGTTTATTGGCTGTAATCAAGTTTGCGTTCCGGTACCAGATTTTAGACCTTCTCACCGGGCTGGGGATAGCAGGCGTGGCGCTGGCGTTGTCTGCAAGGGAAAGCCTGGAGAACATTATCGCTTCTTTTATCATTTTCTTTGATAAGCCTTTTGTAATAGGCGATGTGCTTAAGGTACAGAACGTAACGGGTACAGTGGAAAGAATTGGTTTCAGAAGCACACGGTTGCGCACAACCGAAAAAACATATGTGAGCGTGCCCAATAAGCAAATGGTGGATAGCATTGTAGACAACCTGAGTCTTCGCACACAACGCCGCGCCGACTTAAAGCTGGAAATTGATACTGCTGCTACATCGGAGCAGCTCCGTCAATTGCTGGAAGGCATGAATGAAATCCTGCAGCACCCGAAAATCGAGAACAGGAATCTTTTTTTAAACGATATTGTACAACAGGGATATATTGTGCAAACAGATTATTATACCGCACCTGTACCTATTGATGAATTTAATGCTTTAAAGCAGGAAATAAATCTTAAAGTAATACAATTAATGGAAACGCTGGGAATCGAAATATCGTCATTGATTCCTAAAACCAGACCCTCATAGAGAGATTATTTCGATTTGAGTTACGATAAGACTTCCTTAAGATGCGGCCTTTTTGTATTACCTGTTCTGCAAAAAATTTTTATCTTGAGCCTCACTTATACGTAATGCATTATGGAACAGGAACAACTTACTTTAGGCATTGGTACCCGGTTGCAGCATACGCAATTTGGCCCCGGCGTTATTGTAGGCGTTAAATACGCTGTTTATATGATCTCGTTTATTCATCATGGCATAAAAGAAATTGACAAAGGCGATCCGCAGCTTGACGAGATCATTCCGGAAAACGTAACCGCAGAGGTGGAAACCGTTTCGGGAACAGAAAAGTCACTGCTCAAAATTTTACGGCTGTGGGGAGGTATAGCGGAAAAAGTGCCGTTGGGCGACCGGTGGACCGGCGGAACTATGCTGCTACAGCCGGCAGACCACTCATTGAAGCCCAAAGAGATACCCGTGGAAATTTTCTTTCACAAAATTGTAATGCTGCGCGACAGGCTGAGGGTTCTGGAGCAGCAGATCAACGCGCATAAAAAGCTCAGCGATGAAGACAAGGTGAACCTCCAGCAATATATAACCCGCATATATGGATCGTTAACAACATTTAATGTGCTTTTTAAAAATAAGGAACAATGGTTTATTGGTGAAAAGGGAGGTAAAGAAGAGTGAGCTGCGGGTGATTGTTGTGCCGGGATCAGCCGTTCTTCACACTTTAGAATTGCTCTTCTTCCACCCACGCTCCCAGCCCCTTTCTCACCAGAACCGGTTGCTGTCCGGTGCAGTCAATCACCGTGGAGGGCGTTAGCCCGCCGATACCGGCATCTATAACAATATCTACCAGCTTATTAAAGTTCTCCTCAATGGTTTCAGGATCGGTATATTCTTCTACCCTATTGCCTGGCAGGGTTGTGCTCAATATGGGATGCCCCAGTTCCTTTACGATCATTCTTGCAATTTTATTCTCCGGCACCCTTATCCCCACCGTATTTTTTTTACTTTTCAGTATTTTGGGCACTTCTTTGCTCGATGGTAATATAAAAGTATAAGGGCCGGGAAGATGGTTTTTTAATATCCGGTATAAAGGGGTATCAATACTTTTGGTGTAAATGCTCAGGTCACTGAGGTCGTAGCACACAAATGAAAAGTTGGCTTTTTGGGGGTCAATATGTTTAATGCGTGCAATACGCTCAATGGCTTTATATTGAAAAATGTCGCAGCCCAAACCATAAATGGTATCTGTGGGATAAATAATGATGCCGCCATTTTGCAAACATTCCACAACCGTTTTTATCTGGCGGGGTTGCGGATCAACGGGGTGCACGTGCAAAAGCATATATAAGAACAAATTGGTTTTTAGTAACGCTGACCGAAGCGGGAATGCTGAAAGGAGGTTCGTTAATTAACAGTCATCAGCCCCACACTTTTGTTCCTTCGCTGCAATTGGCGCAAATATCAATATTCTTCCGGCTGGCCATCAGCTCACTGCGAAATTGCCTGTAATTGTCGTTGTGCCAGATTTCTTTAAATGACTGCGTTTTTAAATTGCCCAGGCGGTGCATGGCATCTTTATCAAAGCAGCAGGGAACCACCAACCCATCCCAGGTAATTACATTGGCATGCCATAGTTTCCAGCAGTGGTTATTCAGTTTATTTTTTACCTGGTATTGCCCTTTTTTGTCTTTTTTGTAGCGACTGAATTTGCCGGCAGAAGGAATTAAGTTGTTGGGATCATTTTTGTAATCGTATACCTGGGCCGTTTTAAACCATATGTCGTCAACACCTATTTCTTTTGCCAGTTGTTTCACTTCTTCTACCTGGTGTTCATTAGGCTTTACTACAAGGAACTGGAAAATAACAAAAGGTGTTTTGCTTTTCAGCTCTTTCTTCCATTTCACTATATTTCTAGCGCCTTCCAGTACTTTATCCAGCTTACCGCCGCGCCGGTATTGCTGGTAAACCTCCTGGGTAGTTCCGTCAATGGAAATGATCAGTCTGTCCAGTCCGCTTTCCACCGTTTTCCGGGCATTGCTGTCATTCAGATAATGCGCGTTGGTTGATGTTGCAGTATATATTTTTTTGTTGGAAGCATAACGCACCATTTCCAGGAAGCCGGGGTTAAGATAGGGCTCACCCTGGAAATAAAAGATAAGATACAGGAGCTCTTTGTGTATTTCATCAATGGTTTGGCTGAAAAAATCTTTTTTAAGCATGCCCGTAGGCCGGGTAAAACTTCTTAGTCCGCTCGGGCATTCGGGGCAACGCAGGTTGCAGGAAGTAGTGGGCTCAAAAGAAACAGAAATAGGATAACCCCATTGCACCGGCTTTTTTCTCCAGCGGCTTATGTAATAACTGCTCAGTACCTTACCGGCATTCCAGGCACGACGAAAGCTGAGCTTGGATAATAAATTGATAGTATCATAAATATGGATACCGGGCATAGGCATAAAGGTAAAGAAATATGGATCATCCATTTGTATATATAACGGTCTGACCCTCCGATGGAGGGTGCCGACCGCTATTTCAGCAATTCATCTGCCCTTACCAGGCGATAATTTTTTTGTTTAAGATACTCAATAAGCCTGGGTAAACGATAGTACATTTTGTCGGTGCGTTTGGGGTCGGTGCCAATATGCAGCAATAAAATGAAACCGTTTAATCCCCTTGTTTGTTCGTACCTGATTATGGATTGGTATATGGTATCGGATGTTCTGTAGTTCTTCATACCGGGTGTAGTATAATCTGCATTGCTTGATGTGCCCGGTGTAAAATTAATAAGTTGTAATCCTAACTGTTTTGTCCAGGCAGCAATGCTGTCGTTGTACCACTCATAAGGCGGCAGAAAAAGCGGGGCATTTTTTTTAGTGATGCCAAAATTGCTCATTGTAGCATAGGCATTCAGCAAATCGGTGGTAAATGCTTCCTTTGTTACCAGTAAGCTATCTCTTTTGTACCAGTCGCAATACAGCAGGTGCCTGTTGGAATGACTGCCCAGGTAATGCCCGTCTTTTTTTAAACGTTTGATAATTTTAGTGAATGCAGGATTGCTATAAAAATTCCCGGTAAGAAAGAAAGACCCCTTTACGTTTTTTTCTTTTAATGTGTTCGCAATAAACTCACCCCCGTCTCCAAACTCATCTCCCGTAAAAACAATGGCGATGGCCTTCATGGCAGTATCGCTCCTTACTATACCACCATGATCGTAGCTGAATTTTTTGTGCTGCTTATTACCGATTACGGTTTTTTTTTAACAGGAGCTTTAACCGGCAGGGGGCCGTTGCTTTCCTTAGCTGCCAGCAGGTAGATCAGTGAGGCGGTTCCATCCATGGTGGGCTCATTGGTGCTGTAATCTCCTGAATCATCGTGATACACTGCCAGCCGGCTTTGAAACGCCGCATATTCATCGGGTTTGGTAAGCTGCAGCCCGATAAGATTCCCAAAAATGCTTCCATACACGGGCCCGTCCACGATGCCTCCGTTAACCGGGAAGTTACCTACTTTTAAAAATGAGGCATGCGGGTCGGCAGGCGTATCGCCCCATGACGGCAAACCATATACCATGCTGGTTCCCCATGGATTGCAGCCAAACAACCAGTCAAAATTGGCCTGTTCGAGCTCTTCAAAGCTTTTATCGCCGGTTGCCTGGCGATACCAGTAGCACTGTATGGCAAATGAAGTGGTAAGATTATTGCTGCACCATATAAAAGGTACACCGCGTAAAAAAGCATTCTGTTTTGCTTTGTTCCATACCAGTTCAATCCCTTTTTTGTAATAGCCGGCTACGGTATCCCTTCTCTCATCGCTTAATTTTTTGATCAGTTCATAATGACCCACATTAATAAAAGGGTACCACTGGTAATGACTGGCGGTATCGGCGCCCAGCCAGGGTGTTAGCGGTTCCTTTTGCGCCAGGCTATACGCATAATCAATACTGCTGGTGCCGCCTAACTGTATTTCAGCAGCATCGCCGAGCATGGCGCCTGCCAATTCCATATCGTCCATCCAGTTGTCTTCGGCATAAATGTAGGGTGATACTACCGAGGCGGTTTGCGTGTTGCCCGGTTTCTTTAATCCAAATGCAAAAGCGGTGTGCGACTTTTCTTTTAATATTTTTGAATAATCATCATCCAGTGAATTAAAAACGAGAGATCCCAGTGAAAAAGCACTGCTGAATTTGCCTGCTGTTGAAGAAGTGCCCTTTGTATTGTTCATAAATTTCCCGCGTATTTGCGGTGCTCCGCTCACAAAATAAACCGGCCGCTGGTATCCGCGGCCATACTGACTGTCCATTCCGGGCATGCGCATCCCGATATGATCGCGGTCATCGGCTACCTGGTTGAACATCCAGTCTGCACGCGGATGCATTTTTAACAACCAGTCTAATCCCCAGCGGGCTTCGTCCAGCACGTCGGGTATATCGTTTCTTCCTTCCAGCCCGTTGGCCTGGTGGGCATCGCCGAAAACACCGGGAA
>NZ_DAOMOZ010000137.1:0-13432 GCF_035444585.1 Agriterribacter sp. | reverse complement strand
TCTTCAGCACATCCTCTTCCAACAGCCTGTTTCCCCGGAAGCCTTCTTTGCCGGTTGTTCTGAAATTAGCTATAATAGCTTCTGCTATAGCTGTATTCCATTGACCGGTATTCATCCGGCCCGCTGCACCGATTAAGCCCAGGATACATCGCGCGTTGTCATCACCATAGAAAACAGGATGAGCGTTAAAAGCAACGCCTGTTTACTTGCCATTAATCCTTTTTTCATTCCAAACAGATTTAAGCCCGTGCACTTCAAGCTTTTTGAGGATAGTTTTGCGGTTCTCTGTTAGTCCTTTTGCAAAAGCTTTGATCTCCTGCTTCCCGTTTACAGCGTCAAGAGGCTTTACAAAATACAATTCTCCATCATTAATAAAAACTTCTGCAATGGTTTTATCAACTATCACTTCCATCTTAAGGATATCCCCTTCCTGAGGATAAGTAATGTTGTTTAAATGCTCATTCCTGTTGTCATAGGTAATCTCATATCCATTTATGCTCAACCCGAATTGCCGGCTATCGCCTCTTTCAAATACGGCAACGATATTCAATACCTCTCCTTTTTCCGCAGCAACGAAAGCACTATTATTTTGATCCAGAACAATGTCTTTATAGACATGGCTGTTTTTATGTAAAGTCTTTATTTCCTCAACAGGTGAAGGGCAAAGCAGATAGGTGTTGTATTTTTTCTTTAGCTTCAATGCCACCGGAAAAGCCATGCACTGGTTAAAGGGCATGCCCGGAGCGGAGACCCGCGCCCAGGCGACCTGGATCTGCCTGCCGTCTTTTGCCGGTATGTTTTCATACAGTTGGGAAGCATAAAAAGCCCCGCCGCGATCATAATCCGTAAGATCCTGCTCTACCGTAAACTTCTTCCCGTTAAAATCGCCTACCTTGTATTTTCCGCTTCCTCCGTAAATGATCCACTTTTTTGTGGAAGGATCTCCTTCCAGGGGAAGCTGGAAAAGATTCGGGCATTCATAAAAACCCGGCAGCACAGACTGGAAAGTCCAGCTCTTCAGATCCGACGAGGTATAAATGGCTATTCCATATACAGCTCTCTTTTGGCCCGGCGATCCCATGTCTTTTGTGTGAGATTCGCTGTATACTGCCATTACCCAATGTTTACCGGGTGCATACCAGAATACTTTAGGATCGCGGCCCTTATGTTTCAATACAGGATTTCCTTCATACTCCTTAAAGGTCTTTCCATTGTCGTAGCTAAGCGCTATGCATTCACCACGCCCTGTACTGGTATAAAATACGATGATGGGATCAATGCCGTTTTGCCGGAACCCGGAAGTGTTCCGGGGATCTGTAATTGCAGCACCGGAGAATGCTGCGTCGTCATGGTCTGGTGTGTACCAGGCCTCACCCGGTTGCTCTTTCCAGTGAAGCAGATCACTGCTGACCGCATGCCCCCAGTGCATATTCCCCCAATTGGTGCCATAAGGATTATGCTGATAAAATAAATGATACAGCCCATTGGCAAAAACCAACCCGTTGGGATCGTTGTTCCATCCTCTTCTTGATGTGAAATGAACCTGCGGCCGCAGCTTTTCTTTGTACAGGCTGTCTTCTCCCGGAAAACTGCCGCCGGAAAATATGTCATCAAATCCTTTTTGCTGGCTTCTTAGACCTTCTGCCCGAACCGTAAGCGCTTTTCCCCGGTAAGGAGATGCATCAAAGAATACCCAGTAATCAGGTTTACCTGCCGACAGGTGAATAGTAAACTCATCAATCACCTTACCCTCAAAAAGGACCTGTGCTTTTTTGAGACCATCCTTCATGGATACAGGAAAATTTAAATACCTGTCATTTTTCCCGATCATGATTTCCCGTGTGCTGGTCTGGCTATAAGAAAAAGGGGCAAATATCGGCAACAATAAAAGAAGCAACGTATGTTTCATAAAGCCATTGTATTTCAACACCGGTGACACTCAATACCCCGGGTTTTGTTTCAGATTTGGATTTATTTCAAGTGCAGCGGTCGGTATCGGGAAAAGTCTCCTGTTAGGATCGCTGTCGGTTTTAAAGCCCCATTGCTCTTCAAATTTTCCAAAACGGATCATATCGTTGCGATGCCATGTTTCCCCGGCCATTTCCCGGCAACGCTCTTCGTAAACATCTTCCAGGTCAACGGAAGTAAAAGGAGCAGCATTTCGTATAGTACGTAATTCATTGATCAGCGAAAGGGCAGTTTGTCCATCTGTTGGGGAAGCGCCCCTGGCAATTGCTTCAGCCTTCGTGAGGAGAATATCGGCATACCGGAAAAAAGGCACATCGTTGTCCTGGCTCCTGGTCAGAGATGTGCTGTCGGGGTAAAATTTATTACACCGATAACCTTCCGCCCAGCTCTTCTCATCATTCCCTAAATCAAACGCAGGTAAATTTTTTATGATAATATCAGGCGACAGTTCGAGCTGCCAAACATATGTATCACCGGCGTCGGCTCCGGTATAGTCCTCATCATATCCTTTCCGGGTAGTCGTTATCAAAATGGGATTCCCCGCATAATCATATTGTTTTCCCTTCAGCCAGATATTGTTCCTGACATCGGTGGGATCATTATAGTAAGCATAAAACTCCGGCAATGTGCTTATGCTGCCGCTGGGGGTATAAGGCAGGCTATACTTGTCTCTCATCGCCCTGTGCAAATTATAACGTGCCCAATACATGGTATAATCACCGGTGGTAAGGGAGTTATCGTAAGGAATAGCAAAGATGAATTCTTTTGCCTGAGGACCGTTATCCGGAAAAAACATCTTGGTGTAGTTGGATTCTAACTCAAATTTATTACTCCTGATAATGCTGTCGCACACCGCTACGGCATCCTGCCACCTGGGCACCCCGGTATATGCTTCTGCATTGATGTACATTTTAGCCAGCAAGGCAAACCCGCAGTATTTATTCGGCATGCCGTAATTACCCTCCACGTCCACAGGCAAATAAGGCAATGATGCTTTTACTTCTTCCTCAACATATTTGAAAACTTCGGCTCTTTCAGTTGTATAAACCGGATCGCCACTGCCGAATCCTTTTACAACTGGTACATTCCCCCATAAATCCATCATAAGAAAAGTGCAGATCGCTCTCATAACACGTACCTGGGCAATGCTGCTCTGCTTGAATTCAGATTCCGGAGCCGGTTCAAAATAATACAGAACTTGATTTG
Organism: Agriterribacter sp.; assembly: GCF_035444585.1. GTDB lineage: Bacteria > Bacteroidota > Bacteroidia > Chitinophagales > Chitinophagaceae > Agriterribacter. Next base: position 10,258 of record NZ_DAOMOZ010000137.1, on the reverse strand, counting down.
ACAGGCTTATTGTACTGTTCAACCAGGCCCACACATCTTTAACATTGGAATGATCTTTATTCCAGGTATGCAGATGAAGCTGCTGATAACGACCGCCGTCCAGCCAATTACCGCCCCGTGCCGGCAAGATCGCTTCATCCGTGCTCAGGGATTGCATAAACCAGTAAGGCCCCGCAAATTTCTCCCTGAACTTGCTGTAAATAGTGCCGCTTAACTGAAGAAAGTGTTTTTGCTCCGTCGGAAAAGATTCAGGCGAGAGTTCTGTTTTAAGAGATACATCCAGGTCACGGCTGCAGGAGCCCGCTACAATAAGGATGATAGCCGAAAGAAGCGTTAATTTATTTAATTTTTTCATCGTTTTAAATTCTGTTAATGATTAAAATGATGCATTAATACCAAACATTACCACGCGGGTTTTGGGATAGAAATTGTTGGCATCTACTCCCGGTGCAAGTCCTCCCTGGTTAATTTCGGGGTCAATCCCTTTGTAGGGAGTGATCACGAAGAGATTATTCCCGGTAATATAAATCCTTAGCCGCTTAATGCTGTTGCTGATATAAGGCAGCGTGTATCCCAAAGTTGCATTGTCAAAACGCAGATAAGACGCATCTTCGATCCAGCGGTCTGAATAACGCGACGAGTTATAATCGCCTGTTGACGCCGATGCCAACTGTACCGGGATATTTTGTAACCGGGCGGAGTTTGGTGCATTAAGATTAGCCCAGGTAACATTGAATACTTTGGCTCCCAATACGGATCTTAAAAAAATATTAAGATCGAAGTTCTTGTATTTGAATGTGTTCGACCAACCAAGCAGGGCTTTAAGCTGTGCATCGCCACAATAGTAGTAATCTTCTATGGCCTTCAGATCACTCATGTCAGCCGTAATATCTCCTTTATGATCATAATATTGGGAAACACCGTCTGCATTTTTTCCCGCGTATTTGAAGGTATAAAACTGGCCTATCGGCATGCCGGCTTTCAGTATCTGAATGGTTACGCCGCTTTGCCCGTTTCCAACAGCTTCCGTCATCAATACATTATCTTTCTGGAAAAGGTCATTCGACAGGGAAACAACTTCATTCCTGTTATGAGAGATATTGAATGATGTTTGCCACTTAAAGTTCGCTTTCTGAACCGGCGTACCGCTCAATATCAACTCGACGCCTTTATTGCTCATTTCTCCCACATTTGCCGTCATACTGGAAACAGGGTAAAGGCTGGGATCAACCGCATAGCTGTATATGATGTCTTTGGTGATCTTCCTGTAATAATCGAGGCTGCCTTCAAAACGTCCGTTCCACAGCGAAAAGTCCAGTCCGATATTTGAAGTAAATGTTCTCTCCCAGTGCAGGTCCGGATTGGGATTTTGAATGGCGCCATACGCTTTCTCCAATCGCCCGTTATAATAAAACGAGCCAACAGGACCGAAAAGCATTTTGGATGAGTATGGACCGATGCCCAGTGAGTTACCGGTAACTCCATATCCAAGCCTTAGCTTCAGATCGCTGAACAGTGACTGGTTTTCCATAAACGGCTCATTGATCACGCGCCAGGCAACACCTGCAGCAGGGAACCAGCCCCATTGATGATCTCTGCCGAAAACACTGCTTCCGTCATGCCTGATAGATGCCTGAAGCAGGTAGCGGCCTTTGTAATTGTAGTTTAACCGGGCAAAGTCGGAAATAAGCAGTGCCGGTGTATAATAGCTGCCTATACCGGCCCGGTAAGTAGGAATAGCATAGGGATCACTCATTCCCAGATTGTAATAGCTCACCTCATCGGAAGGGAAATTGGTGGTCGTTCCCGAAAGGCTCTCACGAATGCTTTTTTGATAGGAATATCCTAATACTACATTGATCTCATGCGCATTAAACCTTTTATCCCAATCGAGGTACGTTTCAAGCAACTGGTCGTTGTTTTTGGAAGTGCTGCGACTGGCTACCCCGTTTTCACCACTCAGGAAATGATAATTTCCTGTACTGCTACCGGGCTCAGGCACAATACGGATATCCCGGTAGTGCTCCGTATAATACTGGTTGTAGTAGGAGCCGCTCAGGTAATCAGACCCCTGATAGGAATAACTCAGGTTGTAAGTAAACCCGAAAGGCAACTTCGCTTTTGCCGTAAAAACTCCGAGAAAAACGGAACTTTTAGCATCTTCTGTTGCATTATCAATGACGGATACCGGATTGATGTACCCTCCCCGGGAGAAGTTTTCATAATAAGATCCGTCAGCATCCCTTACCGGCACTGTTGGAAGATAGGTGAGCATCTGCGATAAAACAATATTTCTGAAAGGAACATTACTCGACTTCGACACCTGGTTGGCAGCAGTAACGCTCAATTCCAACCGGTTATTCAGAAGCTTCTGCTGCAGGGAAATCCGGGCGATCGTTTTTTGCACCTTGCTTTTCAATAAAATCCCCTCTTCCTCAAAGCGATTAAAGCTGGCATTATAAGTCAGGTTGGCACCGATGTTATTGCTCAGTGAAATATTGTGATTATGAGAAAATCCGGTACGCATCACTTCATCCTGCCAGTTTGTATTGGCGCCAAGGTCGTCTCTCGGGTCCAGCACCTGATTGTTTTTTGCCAGAAAATCACGCAACTGATCAGCATTCATCATATCATAACCGTTTGATCTTTTTTCAAAGCCCACATATCCGTTATAGGAAATGACCGGCTGTCCGCCTTTTGCCTTTTTAGTGGTGATGATAATAACACCATTGGCAGCCCTGCTGCCATAAATAGCAGTTGCCACAGCATCCTTAAGCACATCTATAGACTCTATATCATCCGGAGGCACTACTGATGTAGAGGCGCCGGGAACACCATCAACAACAAACAACGGACTTTGAGCACCACCCCGTAAAGTGGAAGCGCCCCGTAAAATAATCGCCGAACCCGCAAGAGGGTCGCCATTTTTCGTAATGTTCAGTCCGGCAACCTTGCCCTGGAGCAACATTCCTATGTCTGTGGTGGGAGCCTTGTTCAGTTCCTCCTGGCTAACAGAAGCGATCGAACTGGTTAAGAAACGGCGACTTTGGTCACCGTATCCTATGGCAACTACTTCTTTCATCCCAACAGACTCCTCTTCCATAATAACATTAATCACTTGTTTTCCTGCACCCGCATTCACCCTCTTTGTCTGGTATCCCACACTGGAAATCTCAAGTACAATACTACCTTCATCAGGAACAGTCAGCGTAAAACGTCCATCAATATTTGTCATGGTCCCTGTCCTGGTGCCCACTATCAGCACCGATGCATTCTGCAAAGGTTCACCTTGCTGGTTAACCACCCTTCCATGGATATCAACCTGCAACGGGGCCGATATCTCCTGAACAGCTTCCCCATCTCCTGCAGGGCCGGGATCCTGCTTTTGGGGCTGGATCACTACTGTTTTTTCGATAATCGTATAGGTAAGCGGTTTGCCTTTCAGACATTCTTCAAGCGCTTGCTGAAGGGTTACGTTCCGTACGTTCACGGTAACATTTCCTGCTTTTTTTATGAGTTCGTAGGTAGATACAAAATCATAGCCGCTTTGCCGCTGGATTTTTTGAAATACTTTTTGTAAAGGTGTGTTGTATTCGGAAAGAGTTATCTGCGAATACCCTTCTGCATGTACCTGCATGCATGCTGCTAGTAATATAATTGCAGTCAGCTTCATGATTCTCAGTATTGATTTTGGTATTTCCGGTGAAGGAAGCCGGCGATAAATATGAATCTTTAAATCCATAACTTTGTTTAGTTTAGGTTAAGTAATAGTAGTCTTTAGCGATCTATTATAAGGTTAACCTGAACGTTCAGCCGGGTTGTGGCGCAAACACTTCCCGGTTTTTTCTGCGGTTAACTTAAAAACACTCATAGAGCATTGTGTCAACTGTAATATTGCCGTACCACCGGCGGGGTCAGGGCATAGCCGGTATCACCACGATCCTGTTTTCTTCTACCCGGAACTTTACTCCACCTGTTGCCTCCAGTATTTTCAACACCCGGGACACATTCACATCCTTTGAAATGGTTCCCCAGAAACGTTGACTGATGCTCCCTTTATATTCGATATCTACATTATACCATCGGGATATCTGGCGCATAATGGTGCCGATATCTGTATTTTCGCTGAACCGGAACTTACCGTCCCTCCATGCCATCACTTCTTCTACGTTCACTTTATCCGATACGTTGATACCATTTGTTGCGCCATGGCTGATGCTTGCCTGCTGACCCGGCACTAACAATTTTGAGACATTTTTTTTATTAACCCGAACAGAGCCCTCCAGCAATGTGATCCGCTCCGCAGCTTCATCTTCATATGTATTCACATTAAAATGAGTGCCTAAAACACTTATCGTTACATCATCATGCTGCACCCTGAAAGGCATTGCGGCATTATGCGCTACTTCAAAGTAAGCCTCCCCGGTTATTGTTACCCGTCTTTCCTTGCCGCTGAATGCCGTAGGATAAGTAAGGCTGGACCCTACATTAAGCCATACCCTACTGCTATCAGAGAGGATAAGGTTTAACGGTTTGCTCCCCCTGGGAACGTGGAATGTATTATACCCCACTGCTTTGGTATCGTTACCTGTATAAGCTATCTCCCCGTTGGATCGTTTGACTATACTTACGTTGCCCTGCATAGCGAGCTTTCCATCAGCGGTACCGTCTACTTCAATGCTGGTGCCATCGGCTAAGGTGAGTACTGCTTTGCTTGCTGAAGGCGGGGCAATGTCTTTTTGTGACGGTGATATAGCTGTAACAACAGGCTGTTTTGTTGAAGAAAAATAAACGTAATATCCGGTAAACAATACGACCGCTGCCGCAACTGCTGCTGCAGTTATCACGGACATCCTTATCCTTCTTATTTTCGCAGCCGGCCGCGCAGCTCCGGATGCCTGCATAACACGGGCATATATCGTATTACAATCTGCATCGGAAAGTTGCTTTGCAGGATGCTGCTGATTCCAGATATCCCATACAAAGTCCTTCAGCCCGGCATCTTCACCCGCTTTAAGGATCCATGCCATCAGCTCATCCTCTTCGGCAGCAGTGGATCGTTCGGAAATATAAGCCTCCAATAAGTAAAAAACCCGTTCTTTGGGCAGCGCCATATCGTTTTAATTTTAAATCCCGTATCAGGCAGATACACAAGGGAGCCGTTTGTACTACTGGTGTCCAATTTTTTTTTGGAATATGAATTCGGAGGTGAAGTGTCGGCGTTGCCGCTACAGGTTTTGTGGTTCCTCTTTTTTTACTGTAGTTTCACCTTCCACCCCATATTGCATTTATTACCACGAAGACCAGCGAAGACTTACGCAGAAAGGTATGAATAAATTTAAGTGCTTCGGAGAGGTGGTTTTTAACCGTATTGGGTGATATTTTCAATTGCCGGGCGATGTCTTCTCTTTTCATACCCTCTTCTTTACTCAGCCTGAACACCAGTTTTTGCCTGGGCGGTAGCCGGGTTATTGCTTCGGATACCCATTCACTGCATTCGTGGGCAATTATCATTTCATCGGTAGTATTTTCGGATGCCTCTATAGCCGGTACCGATCGTAGAAATTTTCTTTCCAAAGCCGTTTTCCGGTAATGATAATACACTCTTCTGTAAACAGCGGTAAAAAAATAAGAAGAAGGATGGTCAACGTTCAGCAGACGCTCACGATTTTTCCAGATGTTCATAAACACATCCTGTACGATATCTTTTGCAACCTCATCCGATCGCGTCATTTTAAGGGCTACGGCATAGAAACGCTCTATATACATCCCGAACAACTTCGTGAATGCCACTTCATTGCCGGATGCAATCTCCGCCAGCAACTTCATTTCATCATATTGTGGGCAATCAGGCAAGTCGTAACTATTGTTTAAAGGATGAAACCGACACTGACTCAAAAATAGATAAAATATCGTTACTGCACCGATGGAATGCATTTACCTTACTGTTACGGCAGAATAAGCTCCAATTGATCAATGTCCATTATAGTTTGTTCTGTATCTGCAAAGTAATTGTGTAATCCACGGTTAACCTTATGAACAGCCAGCTACCGCTTACCAGATCATATCCGTACTCCGGGGCTCCTATCTGATTGTGGCATTGCTTTCCATCACGCGGGCGACAGGAACAACACCACACGCAGGTTGCCGTCGCCGGCGGAAGCACCGGTAGGCGCAATAGCCCTGTTCAGGGCCGTAAATACGCAATGCACTTTTATAAATGCATTTGTTAACTTCGCCCCGGCTATGTATATACTATTGCGCAGGATCCTTTTTCTCTTCCCGCCTGAGTGGGTTCATTATTTTTCTATGAATGTATTAAAGGGTTTGTGCAGCATGCAATGGATGAGGAATCTTATCAAAGGGCATTTTGCTCCCCCGAAAAACGACCGTTTGGTTACAGTGCTCCGCACCCGGCATTCTACACTCACATTTTCCAACCCGGTAGGACTGGGCGCAGGTTTTGACAAAAATGCAAAATATTTGAGGGAACTGGAATGCCTCGGATTTGGCTTTGTTGAAATAGGAACGGTTACGCCAAAGGCACAGGCGGGAAACGATAAGCCGAGACTGTTCCGTTTACCCAAAGACAAAGCGCTGGTCAACCGGATGGGGTTCAATAACGACGGAGCGGCAGTTGTTGCTGAAAGATTGCGCGAATGGAAAAACAGGCAGCCTTCGGCAAACAATACTTTACCATTGATAATCGGGGGCAATATTGGAAAAAATAAATCAACTCCCAATGAAGAGGCATGGAAAGATTATGAGATATGCTTTGCCGCTCTGTTTGATTTTGTTGACTATTTTGTTGTGAACGTTAGCTCACCCAATACGCCGGGGCTAAGGGCATTGCAGGAAAAAGACGCACTCATGAAGATATTGTTGAACCTGCAACACATTAACAACACAAAACCCAATCCCAAACCTATACTGTTGAAAATTGCACCCGACCTAAACGATGAGCAGATCAATGATGTGACAGACCTTGCCCGGGAAATTCAACTGGATGGTATAGTAGCCTCCAATACTACCATAAGCAGAGAAGGATTAAAAACTGCTGCATCTGCAATTGAGGCCATAGGTGCAGGAGGGGTAAGCGGGAAACCGGTGCAACAAAGATCAACACAGATTGTGCAACAAATTACCCACCAAACCGCCAATACTGTACCTGTTATAGCCAGCGGCGGTATTTTTAACGGTAAGGATGTTCTGGAAAAAATGCAATCCGGCGCAGATCTGGTACAGGTATGGACAGGTTTTATTTATGAAGGTCCGGGGATCGTAAAAAAAATATGCAGAAGTTTAATATCGGGTAATTTCCCCCGTTAATGCCGCATCAACAGAGCGTTTCCTGTTATCATCATCTTTCCCGATATCACGCAATGCGTGTAATATTATAATAGCAACGATAACCAGCAATAAGGTGATCACGCTTCCCGGTTTTTTTCTGCTTCTCATGTTATAATTGTGCCTGGTACCTGTAGCCTGTGTGTAATTTGTGATCGTGTTGTGAACCATCTGTATATCTAACAGCAACTATTAAGCCAACACGGTGTAGCTGCATATTAAATTATTGGGAGATGCGGGCTATGTGAAAATTTAATACCCGGATTAACTGTTCCTGTAAATTTCAAGTAATCCATCCGGCAGATCAACAAACACCTTCCGGTTTTTATTATCCACTCTTTGCAATGTTTGCGCATGCAGCGGTATTAATATTTCTTTTTCTCCAAACATAATTTTACAAAGTACCTGGTGGGGCTGTTCTATTACTTCATTTATTTCACCGATGTCTTCACTATTGTGTATCAAATGATAACCCAGCAAAGAAATAGGCGCCGACCTGGCAGCGAATTTTTTAAAATCCTTTTCCTCCATCCATATTTCTTTCTGTACGATTTTTAAAGCTGCTTCGCGTGAATTGACATCTTCAAGTTTAAAGTATACTTCCTTTTCATTTTTTATACGTGAGGATTGAACAAAGTAGGGCAAAAAAGAGGTTTTGTGCTCTTCAATGAAAATGGCCGCTATGCCTTTAAGCGAGGTCTTTTTTCCCAGGCCGTGCAACAGGATCATCTCGCCCTCCAATCCAAATGCTGAAACAACTTTTCCTATTTTAAAATATTCGGGCATTACCTGAAACCGGATTTTTTCTGCAAAATTGCAATAAAAAAAAGCCCTGCATATATGCAAGGCAATTTAATTAGTTGAACAAAACTTTATAATCAGTTACCTTCTTCTTCCTTTTGTTCAGTTCTCCTTGGTGCAACAGGTCGTCTTGGCCTTCTGGCTTTAGCGGCTTCTTCCTGTTTTTTCCTGATGCTGCCTTCATGTTCTTCGTGCCATTTCTGGAACTTGTCCATAGCAGTTGCTTCATCAAATAAACCCAGGCTTACACCACGCAGCAAATGTTTGAGATACAAAACTCCTTTGTAAGACAAAATCCGGCGAACGGTATCTGTTGGCTGGGCTCCTTTTTGCAGCCAGTCAAGCGCTTTTTGCCTGTCTAACTGAACAGCGGTAGGTTGTCCCAATGGATTGTAGGTGCCGATCTTCTGGATGAATTTTCCATCCCTTGGCGCACGGGCATCGGCTACCACTATAAAATAGAAGGGTCTCTTCTTGCTCCCGTGACGTTGTAGTCTGATTTTAACAGCCATAAAAAATAAACATTTTAAATGGGTGATACATTATGGTTTCTTTCTTAAGGTTTGCGAAGATAAGCCTTGCAAACTATTTATAAAAATTAAAAGTACAAAAAATCAACGTTTTCCAAAACCCATTCTTCCCATAGGCATCTTATTCATCATTTTCATCATCTGTTTCATTTGTTCAAACTGTTTCATAAACTGGCTCACTTCTGTAAGATCTTTTCCTGCCCCTTTGGCGATCCTTGCTCTGCGGCCGGGGTTTATTGCATCGGGGTTTGCCCTTTCAAAAGGGGTCATCGAATTGATGATGGCTTCTATGCCTTTAAAAGAATCATCGCTCACATCAATATCCTTTACAGCCTTTCCCATACCGGGTATCATCCCCATCAGGTCTTTGATATTCCCCATTTTTTTTATCTGCTGCAACTGGTCCAAAAAATCCTGGAAGTCAAACTGGTTTTTCCGCATTTTTTTCTGCAGCCTGGCAGCCTGCACTTCATCAAACTGTGCCTGCGCCTTTTCTACCAGCGTGGTGATATCACCCATTCCCAAAATACGTTGTGCCATCCTTTCCGGATAAAAAACATCCAGCGTATCTAATTTTTCACCGCTGCTGATAAATTTTATCGGTTTTTTAACCGTATACTTGATCGACAGGGCAGCGCCGCCGCGGGTATCGCCATCCAGCTTGGTAAGGACCACCCCGGTGAAGTCAAGCCTTTCATTAAAAACCTTAGCCGTATTTACTGCATCCTGTCCGGTCATGGAATCCACAACAAAAAGGATCTCCTGGGGTTTTACCGCGCTTTTAATACCCTCTACCTCCTGCATCATGATTTCATCTACCGCCAAACGCCCCGCAGTATCTATAATAACAACATTCTTATTATTGCTCCGTGCCTCTTTTATAGCATTTTGAGCAATAGCTGCAACGTCTTTATTTTCAGGTTCGCTGTATACATCTACATTGATCTGCTCTCCTAATATTTTTAACTGGTCAATGGCTGCAGGGCGATAAATATCTGCCGCAACCAACAGCGGAGATTTTCCTTTTTTTGTCTTAAGATAATTGGCCAACTTACCGCTGAACGTGGTTTTACCGCTTCCCTGTAATCCGGCAATCAAAACAACAGCAGGATTTCCGGTAATATTAAACTCACTTTCTGAGCCTCCCATCAGCTCAGCCAGCTCATCCTTAACAATTTTAACCATTAACTGGCCGGGGCTTACCGCCGTAAGTACTTTTTTACCGAGCGCTTTGGTTTTTACCGTATCGGTAAACTCTTTGGCTATTTTATAGTTCACATCAGCATCAACCAATGCACGGCGGATATCCTTTACCGTGTTGGCGATGTTCAACTCGTTAATTCTTCCTTCCCCTTTAATTTGCTTAAAGGCTGAATCTAACCGTTCGGACAATGACTCAAACATAACTGGCTTATTTAATCATTCTTAAAGGAAAGCAGCAATACCGCTTATTTGCAGGTATGCCCCGGCTTTCCCGGCATAAAAAAAGTGAACAGCATCAAATTGTTCACTTTCGAAAACCCTGCAAAGTTAAGATGAGTAGAATTATGTGCCTAAATAAGTTTTTAAAAGTTTACACC
>NZ_DAOMOZ010000136.1:0-13511 GCF_035444585.1 Agriterribacter sp. | reverse complement strand
ATGCAATGCATGCTCGGCGGCTATCAGCGGTTCTTTGCCGGTAATGAGCGATTCTGCAATAACGCTCGCTCCCTGCTGCCATACATAGGTTCCCGGGTCGGGTACATGCCTTACCGGGGGGTCAGTAAATGAAGTTGCAAGATCCACACCAAAAGGCGCCCAGTCGTATCCGACCAGGCCCATATTGCCTTTTGTTCCCCAAATAGTAATGGTAGGATTTTGCTGCCCTTTTCCCTCATGACCATAAGGATCAAAATAATTGAACCCGCATTGCACATGCGAGATGATGCCTTCGCCGTGATCCATTAACAGCATGGTATTGTCTTCTGCTTCCACCTTTATTCTTCCTTTGTTATCCACAGTTCTTTCAGGTGTTACAATACTGGTCATGGCCATCACGTGTTTTGCAGGGCCAAGCAGGCCTGTTAAGGTGGCAATATTATATACGCCGAGATCGGGCAGGCTGCCGCCACCCTTTTCATAAAAGAAAGCGGACCAGGTAGGGCCCAGGTGTCCGTAATGCGCATGAGCGCTGGAGATCTTTCCTAATTTACCTTCACGAATGGCCTGCGACATGAATGCAAATTGCGGACTGTTCACCACTGCCGGTGCGCCCCATATCCGCAAATTTTTACTTTTGGCCAGGTCCAATAATGCTTTCCCTTCTTTATATGTATTTGCCATGGGTTTTTCGCTCCACACATGCTTCCCTTGCTGTAACGCCTGCTTATTGAGCCGTCCATGCTCCTGCATATCGGTGAGCGTTACCAGCAGGTCAAAAGGAGCACCCGCCAATTGCTGATCTATATGTGGGTATTGATGAGGAACATTGAATTCCTGCGCCCTCTTTTGAGCGCGTGAAAAAACAATGTCACATACACTTACCAATTCAACAAAGGGAGATTTTGATAAATGAGGTAAGTACACGCCGGAAACGCTGCCACACCCTATTACAGCCACTTTTATTTTTTTATCCGGCATTGTAAGTGCAAAGCCCTCCAAAGAAGATAAAAGCATTGCGGCGCCTGCCATGGCGGTATGCTGCAAAAATTGCTGCCGGGTGAAGGTTTTCATAACAATCGTTTTATGTAATTTAAAATGAAAAGATCGAAGCTCAAAATCTGGAATCAGAAGCGCAATGCAACGATAAATTACAAATCACAAATGATAAATCCAACATTGAACGGACTTGTAGCCTGGTGGCCACTCATCACTCGCCCGGATCATTCACTTTCTGTAATTGCCTTCTCTTTTCCCGATCTTATCCGGCTGCTCTCAAACCCTAATTTTTTTAATCCATGCTGCACTTCAGGGCAACTCATAAATAAGTTCCATAATAAACCACTCCGGTAATTTTCTATCATTACTATTATTGGCCCCTGGTCTATAGCCAGATGGCTTTGGGCATACCAGTTCTTTGTTTCATTGAATGCATCCACGAATCCATACTCGCTCCATATTTTATCGCCCAGGTCGTAATAAAAATGTTTCAGCGCCTGCATGCTGTACTCCGGCGTATATGGAAACGCCGACAAAGCGGCCGTAGGTGTAATGGTACCGTGATCATTGGTAGGTGAATGGGCATTATATCCGTTGTATGTATCGCTGGCCGTTAGTCCCCAGCAATTTTCGCCATAACCTTTAAAATCTTTGGGATTGTCTATGCAATAAGCACGGTTGATCAAAGTGTGATTCCGGTTTTGTTCCCAGTAATCGGCATAGCGGTCTTTTAGTCCGCGCGGATCAAGCCCGAGAAAAGAATAGTGCGAAAAGAACAGTGGCCCGCCGTAATCAAAGCCCAAAGGCAGCTCTATACCATAAAATTTTTTCCCGTTCTTAAAAAAATTACTCTCCGCCCAGCCCTTATGATATATTGAAGCAGCCACAGGATATCGTTCGGCGCTTGCCGCCAGCACATACATGATCAGGCATTCGTTGAATCCTCTTACCGCGAAATTCATCACCCACCCGTTATTGGGGCTCCAGTGCCAGTACAATACGTCCCTGCCACCGCGGGTAAACCAATCCCATTCAATTTCGTTCCACAACCCGTTGATCCGGTTACGCAGTTGGTTCTCTACCGGGTTATCGGCATTAAAATATTGCCGCACACAAAGCAATCCCTGGAATAAAAAAGAACTCTCCACCAGGTCGGCGCCATCATCTTTACGGCTGAAGGGAATGGTTTTGCCCGTAGCGCCATCCAGCCAGTGCGGAAATACGCCGTGATAAGCATCTGCTTTCGCTAAAAACCTTACCATCTTCAGTAAAAACCGGGCCGCCGTATCTCTTGTAATCCACTTCCGTTCTGTTGCCGCAATAACAGCCATTACACCAAAACCTGTACCGCCGGTAGTTACTACTTCATGACCATAATGGTCTGTATTGCTTCTTTCCCTGGCCATACCGCTAACGGGATGGGCAAAATCCCAGAAATAACGAAAGGTTTGCTTTTGCACCAGGTCGAGCAAAGCCGAATCGGAAAGATTGATTGCTCTTTTAGACGGATTGAATGAATCGGGAACAACAGTCTTTGTTTTTTTCTGGGCTACAAGCGAAGCAGGAAACAGGACTAAAATAAGGCATGCTGTTTGAACGAAACGTTTCATAAAAATGATTTTTAGTTCTTGCTATAAATGAGGACTTGTAAAACCAAGTTCCCGCATCCCCGCTTTTACTTCAGGGCAACTCATAAACAAATCCCAAAGCAATCCGCTACGGTAGTTTTCTATCATTACAATGATGGGACCCTGGTCTATGGCAAGGAATGAATCGGCAAACCATGTATCATGTAATGAAAATGCGTCTACAAAACCATGCTCCTTCCATATTTTATCGCCCAATACATAATAAAAAAACTTAAGCGCTTTCATTGACTCTGCAGGAGTATAAGGCAATGAAGATATAGCAGCAGTTGGTGCAATCACTCCAACATCATTTGTTGGTGAGCTGGCTGTATAACCATTTTCAATATCGCTGGCACTAAGCCCCCACACTGAATCGCTATAGCCAAAATAATTTAGCGGATTTGACTTGCAGTAATTGTAATTTATCAGTGTGTGACTTTTATTTTGTGTCCAGTAGTTAGCATAAGCGTCTGTTAAATCAGTTGGATTGATCCCGAGGAAAGAGTAATGTGCAAAGAACAAAGGACCTCCCAATGAAGGTCCAAGCGGTAATTGAAGACCATAGTAAATATTATTATTCTTCATGTCACCATTGGATGCCCAGCCGTTTTGATATACATTTTTTGGAACAGGATGGGTTGTTGAAGATGCCGCCAATACATAGGTAACCAAACATTCATTCCAGCCTTTTATCCGGTGGTTCATTTCCCAGCCATTCGTATTAACAGCACTCCAGTGCCAGTACAATACATTCTCATTGTCTTTTCTAAACCAATCCCACTCCACATTGTTCACAATTGAATTAATATCATTTCGCAAACCCGCTTCAGCCCCATCCGTTCCGTTAAAATATTGTCTTGCTATTAACAGCCCCTGTATCAAAAAAGAGGTTTCCACAAGATCGGCGCCATTATCGTTAGTACTAAATGGAATAACTTTTCCCGTAGTTCCGTTTAGCCAATGCGGATAAGCTCCATGAAAAGTTTCAGCGGTGTTTTTTAAAAAAGAAACCATTGCCTGCAGCCTTGTTAATCCTTCGGCACGGGTAATGAAATTACGATGGATTGCTGTAACAATGGCCATAATGCCAAAACCTGTACCGCCGGATGTATAAATATTTGCATCCGAATTTCGCTCCCTTGCCATTCCACTAACCGGGTGAGAAAGCTTCCAGAAATAGCTGAACGTTCTTTTTTGTACAGAATCCAATAGCGCATTATCGGAAATGATGGGGAATTTTCGGGATGAATCAATTTGAGTTGTAAAATTTATAATAATAGCGGATGCCAAAGTTCCTCCTGCAACTGACTTCAACCCTGTTGAAACATTCACAATATAATTGGCAATATAGCTTAGAGGGTAAGTCGGCAGAACTACCACGGTACTGTCACCTTCTTCATATGCTACTGAATAATCAACCGAAACCCCGGCTTTGTTTTTAAACCCAAGGTTGCCGTTAACGGTAGAGCGGTTAACAGGTGCATTAAAAGAAAGTTTTACAGCGGGGGTATTATTGATATTGTAATTTGCGGGCGAAACAGACAGACCATTAATGGTAACCGATTCAGAAATTAAAGATGGGGCCGGCGGAATGATAACCGGATCAGTTGCAGAGGATTTTTTACTGCATCCGCTTATAACAATACCGGCATAAAGCAATACCATATGTAAAGGAATCACTGTCCTCACTTCATTACTTTTTTTGCTGTAAAAAAATCAATCTGTCATTATTCCTCGCAATTATTAAATTTTTGTGGCCCTTATATGTCTTTAACCATTTTATATCTCTTACCTGTCCATTTATGTCTGCTAAATTGGATTGGGGAATTGCTTTGCAATCTTTATCCTTATTAATACTGAATAAAGCTAAAGCCTGCGCATCATACCTGCCTTCATAAGGAATTACATCAAAAAAATTCCCCCCGGCAAGCCAGGTAGCTTCGCCTGCGTTATTACTGTTTACTTTTTGAAAAGAAAATATGGGCGCCAGTTGCAATTCCACGGGAAGATCATTGATCGTAAACCCGCCTTTACCATCGCCATAGCAAATAGCCGAGCCCAATCTTTCGGCAATAACGGGCTTAATGGTATCAATCCATCCATAAAAAACATCTTTCATGGCCACGCCTGCATAATCCGAATAATTCGGGTAATATTTTCTTAGCAGGGGCAGCGGCCGCTCTACTTCGTCTTTTGCCAAAAAAGGATACTCAACGCCATGTACAGTATAAGACAACAACTGTTCTATGCTTTTATTGTTGTCGAAGTCGGCAGTATAAAGCCTTAATGGAGTATCCTTACCGCTCCAGAATTTATTATTGAACCCCCAGTTGCCGGCCAAAATATCCAAATGTCCATCGCCATTTGCATCATCAATAAAAACGGTTTGCCACAGCCCGGAAGAGCTTGGGATCGTAGTGCGTCTGTATTTGCCTCGTTCATTGATGAAAACCGTTAAAGGCATCCACTCCCCGGTAACAATAAGATCATTCCAGCCATCTTTATTGATATCTGCAAAAGCAGATGATGTAACCATCCCAATGCCGGCAAGCGGAATAATGCTTTGATCAGCTATGGAGAAACCTGCTTTGCCGTTATTTAATAATAAATAAGAAGTTTGCGGGATACCGAATGCCCGGGCATCGGCCAGCACGCCAATAAAAACATCCATGTCGCCGTCATTATCCATATCGGCAACAGACACTGAAGACTTATTTTGCTGGATAACCGGAAGTGCATCGGCTGATCTTAAAAAGTGGCCTTTACCATCATTAAGATATAACCTGTCTTGTAAATGACTGCCGGAAACATATTGGTTCCCACCGCTAACAACATACAGATCAGGGCTGCCATCGCCATTCGCATCAAAAAAAACGGCATCAACATCTTCGCATAATGCATCGCCATTGAACAGTGCGGTATCAGCAGGAAGAAATGAGCCGGATTTTTGCTGTATCATTAAAGCGCCGGGCTGCCCGATTGCACCACATGCATAAAAATCATCCAGTCCATCGCCATTCACATCTGCAACGGCTATTTTCGGCCCACGGGTTGATTGCGCATGAGGTATTAAGTACTGAACATTAAAATCATCAAATTCGTTTTCGGTATGTTTCCAGTTAACTGCATAGGATGGTTCCGAAAATATTGATTCCACCGGTTTAAAAAAGTCATCGTACTTAAAAAAACCGGATGCATCCTTCTTATCAATGACCAGTTGTTCGTTGACTGAAACGCCTTTCAACAGTTGCATTTTCTGATCGGGCCATACGATCAGCAGACTGTCTATAGAACTCAAAGAATCCAGACCAAAATGTAAACGAAGATCGCACGAAGATTGAAACCCTCTCGTTGGCATCAATTGCTGGTATTGCATTTTGCCCTGTCCAACCGGCGGGCGGGCCTTTGCAAATACATACGCTTTTGCGCCTATGCCAGATGTGTTGAGGCTGTCGCCTTTGAAAGAAAGTGAAATATAATTGTTCTGCGGGCCATTGTTTTTTAAAATAACAGCCGGGCCATTTACAGCATTCACTATTATATCCAGCCTGCCATCGTTGTCCAGGTCGGCGTATGCGGCCCCGGTATAAAAGCCTTTCATTTTGCCTGTGCCCCAGTCATCGCTTACATCTTTAAAAATATATCCCCCGCTACCTTTAAACAGAAACAGATGAGCACTTCCATCCGGCATTCTTTCCACAGCCATATCATCGTACTCATCCGTTTCTTTCGTTCCCTTTTTTACCTGCAGGTCTGAAACAAAGCGGATATAATCCAGGTCTACCGGTCTTTTTACAATTCCGCTTGATACAAACAGGTCTTTATTGCCATCGTTATCAAGATCAGCAAAAAGCGGCGCCCAGCTCCAGTCTGTTGCCGAAATACCGCTTAGCAATCCCGCTTCGCTGAAACTGCTCCCGTTCCCGTTATTGCGTTGCAGGCAGTTTTTAGAATATTGATACTGAAACCCATTGTCCCTGAGCTTTCGTTTATAAATAACAGGGTTCTCATCGCTTCCATAGGTTTTTAAGATCTTTTCATCTGCCGGCAACATATCCGCAGTAACAATATCCGGTTGTCCGTCGTTATCATAATCTGCTATATCATTGCCCATACTAAACCGGCTGTAGTGCCGGAAATGTTTTGCCCCGCTTTCCGTAAACGTGCCATTACCATTGTTCACATAGTAATAGTCATTTTCGTGGAAATCGTTGTCAACATAAACATCATCCCAGCCATCATTGTTTAAGTCGGCAATTGCCAGGCCGAGGCCGTAGCCTAAGCTGCTTTGATAGATACCCGCCTGTGCCGATACATCGGTAAATATGGTTCCCGGCATTCCCGACTGTTTTTGCGGAAAAGGCTTTATTTCATTGCGGTAAAATTTATCGCCCGATAAAGCATCGTATTTCCTGCGGTTACCGGTATCTACAATATTTGAGTGCGGCCTCAGCGAATGATTTAAGAGATAGCAGTCCAGGTCGCCGTCCTGGTCATAATCAAAAAATGCAGCCTGGGTAGAAAGTCCTGAGAAGTTCAGTCCGTATGCTGCCGCACTTTCACTAAAGGTTCCATCGCCTTTGTTTATAAATAACTCGTTATGCCCCGTCAACCCGTAAATCCCGCTCACAGCCGAAACGTATATATCTAAAAATCCATCTCCGTTTACATCGGCCATTGTAACGCCGCTGCACCAGTCTGCGGAACCTTTTACCCCGGCAGTTTCAGTAATATCCTCAAACCGGAAGCTGCCCTTGTTCAGGTACAGCTTATTGTTACCCCTGCTGTTTGCAGTAAAATAAATATCAGACAATCCGTCGTTATTCACATCACCTGTTGCTACGCCCCCGCCATTATAAAAGTTGATATAGTATAAAATATTAAAGCCTTGCCGTTCCGGTAAATCGTTCCTGAAATCAATGTTGGTTTCAGATGCGGGTAAACTTGTAAACAGGGTATCTTTACTGTTGCAGGCAAAAAACGAAACAAGGATTGCGAAAAAAAATATCGGTATGTATTGTGCCACATGCATACAATTATTTTTATGTTCCTGAGCAACAGCACCGATCGCTCTTTCCCTACAGGAAAAGTACAAAAGGGTTGCAGTTGTTGTTGCAACCCTTTCCAGTTATGTGTTACCGGATGCTTCTCATTCTTTTGAAGTAAACAATTGGCTTATTTCAGTGGCCGATAAGGATTTATTATATATCCTGAACTGATCCAACGCCCCGTTAAATGACTTTGCCCAGTCTTCGGGGCCATGATTGGTAAGGCTGGGGGTGGTTTGGAATGCAAAGTTCCCCAATACCATTCCATTAAAGTCATTGAATTTTATTTTTCCATAGCTTCCCCCACCCAGCACTTTATTATTAATAGCAGTTGGCTGCCCATCCACATATAAACTGAGTTGTGAACTGGCTGCATCATACGTCAGCCCAATATGTGTCCATTTATTAAATACATTGGGAACCTTGATCTCGTTCCATTCTTCGCCCGTTCCATCGGCGGCTTCTGCATTAAACATGTGTATCTTAATAAATGCTTCTGTTTGATCGGAGGCATTGTTATAGTTTTCGAGGAAGATCTCGAGGTTACCCCAGAATTGCGTTTTATTCGAAATAGCAAACAATCCCTGAGCGCCATCCGTAAACGGCCCCGTTGCTTCCATCCAGAATGAGAGGGTAAAGCTTCCCAGGTTGGCAAGCGTATCTTTCGGCAGGCCAACAAATTCATTTGGATATATAACGGTATCGCCCTCCGCTTTCACCAATAGATAACCCCCCGGCTCAATTTTTAACGCCTGTCCCTTTACACCTTCCACATAAGTTACATCAACTGGAACACCCGTTAATTTGTTTTCTCCCTCATCCGTTGCATTATCTTCAAAAGCCCACAGGCTCTTCAGGGGATTATAAGGTGGTGGCTCAGGATCTTCAATAATTTCTTTTAACTCCGGTCTGTCCATTTTTTGACATGCAGATATGACCATGCAAAAAGTGAAGGCCGTAAATAGTGAAACCTGAATTAATTTATATGATTTCATACCAATAGTTTTATGTAGTTCAGTTATTTCATTAATAATCCGGGTTTTGTATCAATACACCACCCGATTTATCAATTTCGCCCTGCGGAATAGGTAAGAGGCGATGCCTGACGGCATAATTGGTTTTTCCTGCGGCATGCAATACATCCACATCTATGCCCCATCTTACGATATCCCAGAAACGCTGCTCTTCCATTCCCAGCTCCACGAATCTTTCATGGCGAATGGCGTCTCTCAGCTCTGCCTGATCTGTAGTGGTTACAGGCGGTAAGATCGCGTTATTGCCACCCCTGGCCCTGTTCCGGATCTCTTCAAGCCAACCCAGTGCATCTGTAGTATTTTGTTCACCTCCCAGCTCATTGGCGGCTTCCGCAGCCATAAGTAACACGTCGCCGTATCTTAATATCCGGTGATTCATCCACGGTCCAAATCTGTTGTTGAGGGCCAAACGGTCTGCCGGGTCGGTATATATTTTTTTATTCCAGTATAAGCGGGGTATCGTGGGAAAAGGGGGTACATTTTCACTGTACAGGGGATCTATCTGTCCGGAGAAAAGAATAGTCTCTATCTTTCTCGGATCACCTTCTTCAAATTCATCAACTAAGATCTGAGTAGGCGTATTCCATCCCCATCCAAGGTCCCACGCACCGGCTCCTCTCACGCCCTGCACATTCGAATATATAATACCCTGATCAATGGTTGGCTCATAGAAAGCCTGTATCTCAAAAATGGATTCAGGCCCGTTTTCACCCGTGCTCCTGAACTGGTCGCCATATTTGGGCACAAGGCTGTACTTGCTCAGTGCCATTACACTCTTAGCCGCTCCCAGGGCATTGGCCCAATCGCTCCTCCATAAATAAGCTCTTGCCTGCAATGCCATTGCGGCGCCTTTTGTAACACGCCCGATATATTTTGCTTCCCAATCAAGGGGTAAAACAGCAGCAGCTTCCTGGAGATCAGTATCTATCAAGGTGAATATTTCTGATGGAGACGACTTGGCTATATTCAGCTCTGCGGCAGTTCCGGTAAAGTCAATTTTTGGAACTGAACCAAAAGCCCGTACCAGGTCAAAATAAGAAAAAGCCCTGATGAATTTTGCCTCCGCTTTGTTGATCAAAGTAGGCTCATCGGCGGCGCCAAGCGAATCAATAATATGAATAATATCGTTTGCCGCATTGATCGCCAGGTAATGATCGCTCCAATATCCCTGTATCCCTCCGCCACTCGCGTTGTATTCAAAATCATCATACATCAGTCCCGTTGCGGCGCCATCCGAAACCGAGCTGCCTTTTTCAGATTCATCAGAACGATAGCTTTGAACACCGAGGTATTCATGGTTGTTGAAGCCTCCATTTCGAAGTACGGCATAAGCGCCAAAAACTTTACTGTCAAATGACCCTTTGGCTACATCTTCATCGGTATACCTGCCCAGGGGCTTCCTGTCAAGAAAATTCTTATTACAGGATGCGGTCGTGACTATTATTACTGCCAGCAGCATTGGTAGCCACCTCCATTTTTTGTTTAATATTTTTTTCATGCAGATCATGATTTAAAAGTTGAGGTTTAACCCTGCCGAATAGATGGCGGGGACAGGATAGGTACCATTGTCAATTCCAAAACCCGTAGCAGTGCCACCGATTTCCGGGGTATAGCCTGTGTTATTGGCAAAGGTTCCGGGATTCTGCGCATTGATATAGATGCGGAGCGATTTGATCTTTGCCCTGCTGAGCAGGTTTTGGCTGAACGTATATCCCAATTGCACATTCCTGATCCTGAAAAAGCTCCCGTCTTCGATCCAGTAACTTGAGTTTTGGTAATTATTACCTCTTCCGGTATGCAGTATGGGTTCCCAGTTGGAGGTACCCACGCCATTCCACCTGTCCAATCTTTCCACGAGGTAATTGAAATCGGCGAAAGTTCCCTGGTTCCAGGCTCTGTATATTTCATTGCCATAAACACCCTGCATGTCCAGCCCCAGGTCAAACCCTTTGTAGGTTAAAGAAATGGATCCGCCATACATGAAATCAGGTGTGGGGTTACCTATTTGGGTTCTGTCATCAGGCGTTATTTCCCCATCACCGTTCACATCTTTGTATTTTATGTCGCCGGGACTCGCCGTTCCAAGGGCAACCGGGCTTTTATTTATCTCTTGCTGGGTTTGATAAATACCATCGTGAACATAGCCATAAAAATAACCGATGGGAAACCCTGCTGTGGTTCTTGCTGCACCGTTGAAGATTTCAAAGCCTTCTTTGTTAAGCTTTATCACTTTATTATTGATAGTGGTGAGATTGCCGGAAACGGAAAGGGTTAGGTCGTTGGCAATTACTTTATTCCAGTTGGCTGAAAACTCAAATCCCTTGTTTTCGATTGTTCCCACATTGGCCAGTAATGGAAGCAGACCCGCACCCTGATCAATTAAAGTGATCACATCTTTTGTACGCTTGTTGTAGTAAGTGGCTTCCAGGTGTAAATCGTTATCAAGAATATTCAGTTCAACCCCTGCTTCGTAAGAAGTTATAACTTCCCAATTTAAATTAGGATCAGTAATATACTCCGGCTGTAATGCGTTGATAACATTATTGCCGAATACGCCTGCATTTGCGTTTGTTAATGTAGGATAAGCAGGATACCGGTAGGCTTCAGGAATGTTCTTGCTTCCCAAAATGCCCCATGACCCTTTAAGCTTCAGGTAGTCTAAAAAATCCTGACCGGCAAAGAAGTCTTCTTCACTTACCACCCAGCCAACGCCTACGGCGCCAAAATTTTTCCACTGGTTGCCTATTTTATAGAACTGGCTGCTGCCATCGCGGCGGAAGGAAGCGTTAACAAGATACTTCCGGTTAAAACTGTAAAGCGCCCGCGCCAGGTAGGAGATGGATGCATCTTCCCAGGCGCTGCCCGAACCCTGTTTCGTAGATGCGGTACCCACCGCGTCTACATACCAGAAGCGGGGATCATTGGGTATTACATCTGCAGAGCCCTGCTGTACAGAAGAATTGGTTTCTTCAAAACCACTGAAATAAGTGGTGAGGCCACCCAAAACCGTAAGATCATGATCTCCGATCTTTTTCTTGTAGGTGAGCAAATAATCCATCTGGGTTTTGGGATAAATATTCTGAATTTGGGCTACTGATGTTTGCCTGTTGGAAGAATCTCTTTTATTGTCGCCCACAATTTCCGGGTTATACACCACCACAATAGGATTGTAAGAACGGGTTGTATTGAACCCGTAATCGGCAAACAACTGTGCTCTGAATGTAAAATCCTTCAAAAAATCCAGCTCGCCGTAAATGCTTCCAACGGCCCTGTATTCTTTGCGTATTGCCGTGAATTTGCCCTCCTCAATGGCTACCAGCGGATTAAATACCTGGGCTCTTTGAAAAGAGGGCATAGTATACAACAGTCCTGAACCGTTCGGATCATAGACCGGGGCAATTGGTGCGGCGCGTATAGCAGAGCCCACCTGTCTTTCAACAGGAAGATCGGCATAGTAGCCATTGAAAGTAATGCCAAACTTTAATGCTTTTGAAACCCTGAGCTCGTCACTGAAGTTGATCGTATATTTTTTATATTCTTCGTGTTTAATAAGGCCTTCCTCATTAATGTAACCAAGCCCTAAATAGAACCGGTTCTTTTCGGTGGCGCCGGTAACGCTGATATTGTTATAATTCAAAAAAGCATTTTGAAATATTTCATCCTGCCAGTCGGTGTTGGCTTTAAAATACTGGTCATCGAAAGCTGAGCCCATATTGGCCATTTGCTCATCATAAAGCAGCTTGAATTCGGGACCATTGGTTAGCTTTATCCTGTCCTGAACCCTTTTTACGCCAAATGAAGTAGTGAAATTTACCATTAACTGCCCTGCTTTTGCCTTTTTGGTGGTAATGGCAATAGCCCCATTGGCGCCCCTCACCCCAAAAATAGCCAGTGAAGAGGGGTCTTTTAATACTTCAATAGACTCAATATCGGCAGCGTTCAAAAAATTAATATTATCGTTAAGAATACCATCTACAATATAAACGGGTTTGGCGCCATTGATGCTGTTCGTTCCTCTTATCCTTATATCAGGCTCCGCACCCGGCCGTCCGGATGCCACCACAGACAAGCCGGACACTTTTCCCTGCAGCAGGTTCATAGGGTTGGCAGCCGGCTTATCTGCAATTTCTTTGGCTTTTACCGTGGCGATTGACCCTGTTAAATCGCGTTTGTTCGCGGTACCGTATCCAATCACTACTACCTCTCCCAATTGCTGGCTTGCAGCGGCTGTGAGAACAATATTAACAATGGTTTGATCGCCGATGGCGATCTCCTGTTCTTCGAACCCTACGAAAGAAAACACCAGTGTGCTGTTGTCCGGTACCGTAATGGAATAGTTGCCTTCCGCGTCGGTGGTTACACCCGTAACAGTTCCTTTAATGGTAACGGAAACACCCTGCATCGGCTGGTCATTTTCATCCGTAACCCTGCCGGTTATGGTTTTATCCTGCACTGCCTGCACAAACTGCTGATCCTGCAAACGGATCACAATAAGATTATCCTGCAGCAACTGGTAAGTGAGATGCGTTCCCGATAAAATGCGGTTGAGCGCTTCATCAATGGGCGCATCTTCCACATGGATAGAAATTTTTTGTTTGAGATCTTTGAGGTTGCTGTTGAAAACAAAGCGATAATAGCCCTGTTTTTCAATAGCATTGAAGGCTTTATTGATCGCTACCTGCTTCAGGCTAAGTGTAACCTTTCCCTGGCCGTTTACATTCGCCATTGCCTGGCAGATGCCCAGAAATATCAATAAAACGGTAAGTTTCATAGTCATCAATACTTTTAAGCATGCAGCCGGT
>NZ_DAOMOZ010000135.1:0-13581 GCF_035444585.1 Agriterribacter sp. | reverse complement strand
TGATTTGTATATGGATTTAATTTTAACTTCGCCGCCTGATTTCCATTCCCTGTACTTTGCTATTGCTTGCACATTGAATTAACCGGGAATGATACGGTAGGATAGGTACCGTACCCGGGTGACATTTCACTAACGGAATAGTATAATAATATTTATGAGAAAAGGGGTTCTGTTATTTTCCACGTGCATGGTCTTTATTTCCTTCCGGTCAACGGCACAACAACAAAATGATTCCTTATTGCAGGAAGCCACCCTGGAAAACTGCGTTGCATATGCTGTAAAAGAGCAGGCCCTGGTACAGCAGGCGCACGTAGATGAGTCCATAACTGAAGAGGCCATTAAGAGCAGGCTTTCAGAATGGTTCCCGCAGGTTAATTTCAACTATACTTTTCAGCACAACTTCGAGGTACAAACCAGCATTATTGGCGGCAATCCCGTTAAGCTGGGCGTGGATAACACTTCAGGAATATTGTTCACACTCAACCA
This sequence comes from Agriterribacter sp., assembly GCF_035444585.1. Taxonomy (GTDB): domain Bacteria; phylum Bacteroidota; class Bacteroidia; order Chitinophagales; family Chitinophagaceae; genus Agriterribacter. The sequence goes on along the minus strand of NZ_DAOMOZ010000135.1, from coordinate 13,095 downwards.
AACCATTTTTAACCGGGATGTGCTGCTGGCAAGCCGCACCCGTGCCGATATTCGCCGCCAGGCCAAACAAAATACGGAAAGCGTTAAAATTGATGTGGCAGCCAATGTTTCAAAAGCTTTCTATGATGTGCTTACAACAGAACAGCAGATAAAAGTGTCGGACGAAAACATCGTTCGGTTAGAGCGCAGCTACAAGGATGCATACAACCAGTACCAGGCAGGCATAACCGATAAAACAGATTATAAGCGGGCGGCTATTGCGCTCAATAATACAAAGGCGTCAAAAAAAAGCTATGAAGTATTGTTAAAGGCACGGGTAGAGAACCTGAAAGCGCAGATGAGCTATCCTGTAAATGCCCCGTTGCAGATAGTGTACGACAGCACTCAGATGGAAAAAGAGATCTTGCTGGACACTATACAGGCTCCTGATTATACAAAGCGTATTGAGTACCGGTTGCTGACCACGCAGCAAAAACTGCAGGAAGCCAATGTGCAGTACAACAAATGGAGCTTTTTGCCGCAACTTTCAGCAAACGGCGCATATAATCTTAATTACCTCAATAACGATTTTAATAAATTATACAATCAATCTTATCCTGCCTCGTATGCAGGACTGACATTGTCTTTTCCCATATTCCAGGGCGGTAAGAGAAGGCATGATATCAGGCAGGCAGAGTGGCAGTTGAGAAGAACAAATCTTGATATCGTGAACCTGCGCAATGCCGTAAACGCCGAATACAATGCCGCTTTGGCCAATTATAAAAGCAATTATGCCGGCTATACGGCAATAAAGGAAAACCTGGTGCTGGCAAAGGAGGTATATGATATTATTCAGTTGCAATATAAAGCGGGTGTTAAAACCTACCTGGAAGTGATCACGTCGGAAACGGATCTGCGATCGGCACAGATCAATTATTATAATGCTTTGTATGAATTGCTGGCAAGTAAAGTTGATGTGCAGAAAGCGCTGGGGGAGATCAGGTATTAATTTGTGAATTTGAGAATTAGAAAATGGAGAAGCAGGCAACCTGTCAGGACTGCCGTGCTGCTTCGATGTTGAGCATTCTTTACAGGTTTAGAGGGATCCGGATTTCGAATTTTAAAATTTAGGCTTTGTATTTATTTGCTTCTTGTTTTTTGGTTCTTGTTATGTTTAAAAATACAATTTAACAGTTCAATGATAAATAAATCTATTACGACATACACAGCAGCAGGTATTTCGTTGCTGATCATGTCGTGCGGTGCTAAGCAGCAGCAACAGGGGGCGCCACCGGCGGTACCCGTAACCGTTACTGAAGTGAAGACCGGCAACGCGGTTTTTTATGATGAATATCCCGGTATTGTAACAGCGCTTAACCAGATAGAACTGCGTGCGCAGGTAAGCGGCTATATCACCGGCATTTATTTTAAAGACGGCGACAGGGTAAGGAAAGGGCAAAGGTTATATTCAATAGACGAGCAGGTATACAGCGCCAATGTACAACAGGCGCAGGCCAACTTACAGGTGCAGGAAACCAATTTGCTGAAGGCGCAGAAAGATGCAGACCGCTATCATGAGCTGGACAGACAGGATGCCATAGCCAAACAGCAGGTAGACTATGCCGATGCCGCGCTGGAAGCAGCAAAGAAACAGGTGGAGGCTGCCCGTGCAAATGTAAATGCCGTGCAGTCTAATGTGCACTTTGCCAGCATATTCGCCCCTTTCGACGGCACCATCGGTATTTCGCAGGTTAAAAAGGGCACTTCGGTAGTGGCAGGACAAACCATTCTGAACGTGGTGTCTACGGACGATCCTATTGCTGTGGATTTTACCATTGACCAGAAAGAGATATACCGCTTTACCCATTTGCAGCAAGGCAAAAAAGATCCGAAAGACTCTACATTCACCATTGCTTTCGGGAAAGATATATATCCCTATAATGGAAGCATCAGCTTTATTGACAGGGCAGTAGATGCCCAAACCGGCACCATTAAAGTGCGGCTGGTTTTTCCGAACGGCAAAAAGTTATTAAAAGCCGGCATGAGCGCTACCGTAAGGGTATTGAACGGCACGGCCGAACGATCGGTATTGATACCTTATAAGGCGGTAACCGAACAGTTGGGCGAATATTTTGTATATGTGCTGGGCGACAGCAATAAAGTGTCACAACGCAAGCTCGGTCTGAGCAGGCAGATCGGTGCGGATGTAATTGTGAAGGACGGATTAAAAGAAGGTGAAAAGATCGTGGTGCAGGGTGTACAGAACCTGAGAGAAGGGATAGTGGTTACCATACCTGAGCAGGGCGGGCAGTAGGTTATTTTGGTTGGCTGGCTGACAGCTCATACCTCACATTTTTATTGGCACAACATGATAGCAGAAACTTTTATAAAACGGCCGGTAACGGCCATCGTAATATCCATTGTAATTGTACTGGTTGGACTTATTTCCATGATCAACCTCCCTGTTGCGCAGTACCCCGATATTTCTCCGCCAACGGTATCCATTTCCGGCAATTTTACCGGAGCTGATGCCAAAACCGTTGAGCAAACCACTACAACCGCCATTGAAACGCAGGTGAACGGAACGCCCGGCATGACCTATATGACCAGCAACAGCACCAGCAGCGGGCAAAGCAGCATTACCGTAAATTTTGAGGTAGGTACCAATATTGACATTGCTACGCTTGACGTGCAGAACAGGGTGAGCGTGGCAGAGCCCTCTTTGCCGGATGCGGTAAAGCGCTTAGGCATTACCGTTCGCAAGCGCAACCCCAGCATTATGATGGTGCTGGGCTTCTATTCTCCCAATGGGACGCATGACGCCACATTCATCGGCAATTATGTAAACATTTATGTGAAGGACGCGTTATCGAGGGTAAAAGGGGTTGGTGATATATTTGCGCCGGCCGATAACTTCAGCATGCGCATATGGCTGAACCCCGAAAAGCTGGCCGCGCTTGCTATGACACCCGCTGAAGTGAATGCAGCTTTACAGGAACAAAATGTACAGGTGGCCGCCGGAACGGTAGGGGGCAATCCCCAGCCGGGGATGCAAACCTTTGAATACAGCGTATTGACGAACAGCCGCATCAGCACACAGGAACAATTTGAGAATATCATTGTGCGCAGCCGCCCTTCCGATGGAAGCATTGTTTACCTCAGGGATGTGGCACGCGTGGAGCTGGGAAAATTCGACTATACTACCAATGCTTTTGTAAACGGTAATCCGGCCGCATTTGTATTGGTATACCAGGCCCCGGGGGCCAATGCGCTCGACACATACAAGGGCATTACAAAGACGCTGACAGAAATGAGAAGAACCTTTCCAAAGGATATTGATTACCTGATGCCGCTTGAAACAGCTTCGGTGGTGCAGGTATCCATAAACGAAGTGCTGCATACCCTGGTGGAAGCGCTGATACTGGTAGTGCTGGTGGTATTCTTATTTCTCCAAAACTGGCGGGCAACACTGATACCGGTACTGGCCATACCGGTTTCCCTGATCGGTACTTTTATATTATTTGCTCCGCTGGGCTTTACCATCAATACGCTCACCTTATTTGCTTTTGTGCTGGCCATCGGTATTGTGGTAGATGATGCTATTGTGGTGGTGGAAGCGGTGCAGCACAATATTGACCATGAAAAGATGTCGCCAAAGGAAGCTACCCGTAAAGCAATGAAAGACATATCGGCGCCGGTGATAGCGATCGCGCTGATCCTGGCCGCCGTATTCGTTCCTGTGGGCTTTATACCGGGGATAGTAGGCCGTTTGTACCAGCAGTTTGCCATTACCATTGCCGTATCTGTTCTTATTTCTGCTTTTGTTGCATTATCGCTTACTCCCGCCCTTTGCTCCGTTATGCTCAAACCGTCAAAGGGGGAAGAAGAAAAAAAGAACTGGCTCGAACGGTTTTTTGCCGGCTTTAACAGGGGCTTTAACCGCCTGACCAATGGTTATACAAAAGGAGTGGGAAGCTGGATACGGCGTACGCCTTATGTTTTGATCATGCTGGTGGTACTTTTCGTGGGTTTGTTTTTCTTGTTTAAAAACAAGCCGTCCGGATTTATTCCTACGGAAGATGAAGGCCGCCTGTTTGTTACATACGAAATGCCCGAAGCCACATCCACTACACGCAATATTGCCATGTTAAAAGAGCTCAGCACCATTATAAGATCGTTGCCGGAAGTGAAGGTAGCCGGTGGTTTGGCGGGTTTAAATATAGTGAGCTTTTCCGCCAAATCCAATGCGGGTACCATATTTGTGTCGCTGAACCCCTGGGACGACAGGAAAGGCAAAGAACATCATGTGCAAAGTGTTATCGCAAAAATAAGGGCTGCTACCGCGCACATCAGGGAAGCCAGGGTTATACCCATTGCTCCGCCTGCAATACCCGGCTTGGGCGCTACATCGGGGTTTACATTCCAACTGCAGCAAACCAGCAGCACCGATGATATCCAGCAGTTTGAAAAAGTGGCCCGCGACTTTTTAGGTAAGCTGTACCAGCGGCCCGAAATTGGTGCGGCTTTTACTTTCTTCAATGCCCGCACGCCCAGCTACCAGGTTGATGTAGACAGGGAAAAAGCCAAGAAGCTGGGCATAGCGGTTTCCGATGTTTATGCCACGCTTTCAACATACCTGGGGAGCAGCTATGTGAACGATTTTAATTTATATGGAAGGAATTTCCGCGTGATGCTGCAGGCCGACAGCTCATTCAGGGGCTCATTGCACAATATTGAAAAATATTATGTGCGCAACAGCCAGGGCGGCATGGTGCCGCTGGGCTCGCTCATTACTACAAAAGTAATTGAAGCCCCGGCTGTTATTTCGCATTATAATATTTATCGTTCAATTGAGATCAACGGCTCACCAAAAGACGGGTACAGCAGCGGCCAGGCTATTGCGGCTTTAACGGAAGTGGCCAAGACATTGCCCGCAGGCTACAGCTATCAGTTTTCGGGCATGAGCCGCGAAGAAATAGCTGCAGGGAACCAGCAGTCATTGATTTTTGCCGTTTCCATTATATTCGTGTTTTTGTTCCTGGCAGCGCTGTATGCGAGCTGGTCGGTACCGTTTTCGGTATTGTTTGCAGTGCCTATCGGTGCATTCGGGTCCATACTTACTCTTACTTTTATTCCCGGTCTTTCAAACAATATATATGCACAGATCGGTCTGATCACATTGATTGGACTGGCGGCTAAAAATGCCATCCTCATTGTTGAATTTGCCAAAGAAAGGGTAGATAAGGGCATTGATATTGTGCATGCCACTTTGCAGGCCGTGCGGTTGCGGTTACGCCCCATCGTTATGACCTCGCTGGCATTTATACTGGGAGTGCTGCCCCTGGCCTTTGCCAGCGGTGCGGCAGCGGAAAGCCGTAAAACCATTGGCTGGACCGTTTTTGGCGGTATGCTGGCTGCCACTACGCTGGCCATATTTGTGGTGCCGGTATTGTTTGCACTTATTACCCGGCTTGCGTACGGAAGAAAACTGAAGCGGCTCCAGGAACAATCCAAACAGGAAGAAGCCATCGACAAAGCCATCACCGGCGGGAGAATAGGGTAGAACTGATAACTGTTTTTCTGCAAAAGCCATTCTCCGGGGTGGCTTTTGCCTGTTGTTTATCCGATCCTGAATAAGTGCTTGAATGGATATTATAATTAGCCTTTTGGTTGTGAAAATGATACATTATAATGTTTGAGCAATTCGGCTATGTACCGTTATTTATCTATTGCCTTCTTCTATGATATTTATAAAGCCGGGTTAAGGGCAGCTTGGTGAACCAGAAGCCTGCAATAGGCTTCCTGTTGTTCAAATCACAGTAGTGCAAAAGTGACATCAGGGAACCCACCGGAAAACGGGAGGTATTCGTTTTCCGGCGCCTGCCCGACTGAACGTCGTTCGGGCGGGGCTTTTGGTTACTTTTTCCGCAAAAAGTAACAAAGAAAAATAGTCTGATGCCATATATTGTTTTGAGGTTAACAGTCTTCATTTTGAAATGAACAATCAATTCCCAGTTAACTTTTGAAAAGTCTATATCTATGATTCCGACCCATGCGCCTGATCCAATAAATTACTTACCATTATAATATTCCCAAAGGAGCGCCGATATCTTTTTCGTCATTATCCATGCTTCATTGTTTTCATTCCAGCTTTGATCCTTATTGTTTTTGGTGAATATGCTGAAGATGTAAGGATTTTTTTTACCATTCACATACAGCACTTCATTGCGGCTGCCGTTCACTGCACCGTTTTTGTCGGCTACAAAAACACCCGCCGGGATCTGCGACAGCGCCTGTTCGTCCCAGTACTGCCGGCTCAGCAAGCGAAGCATTTTATCGCTGGCCGCTTTGCTGAATATTTCACCGCGAACGATCTTTTCCATAATACCGGCTATCTCGCGTGGTGATGATTGTCCCCAGCCGTATATACGCCTGTTTTCTTCCCGCCCCGGGGTGCGGCTGTTAACTCTTGTACACGTATAGCCCAGACTGTCTACGATTTCGTTGATCCTTGTTCCGGAGCCGGCAAGCGCCTGCAGCCACAGGCTGGCGCAGTTGTCGCTGATGGTAAGCATCAGCATCATTACCTTACCTAACTCGATGGTAGCGCTGTCTTTAAAGCGCGAGAGGATATCATCTCCTACATCATAAAAAAGCGAATCTCTGTACATGAGGCGCTGACGGTAGTTCAGTTCACCCGCTTCTATCTTTTGCATGATGCCCAGCAGGATGGGTATCTTAACAATGCTGGCGGTAAGGAATACCGTATCGGCATTGATGTACGCAACCTTGTTGTGTTTCAGATCATGTACGTATATGCCCACATCCCCGTTAAAACCTTTAACAGCTTCGGCAATGCGGCTTTGTAATTTTTTATCAACCTGCTGCGCATGTGCGGAACAGATGTATACGACGAGTAAAATGGTAGCGGTAATTCTCATACATGAATGTAATGATAAAAGCCCGAAGTCCTGAAGCCGGGATCCGAAGAAAATACAAAGCAACGAGAACCAAATTGCAAGAACCAAACTTGCCTACCGGCAGGCAGGCCTGTCTGCCGGGGCGGATAAAATTCAAATATTAAGTTTCAAGCCCGAAACAGAAATCCCGAAATCCGAAAGATGCGGTCGGTACCCGGCAAAGGAAGGTTAGGCCGCATCTGGAATGACTGGTTTGCAGCTCAACATGCTTTTTATACCTTTAGACTTTCAGACAACGGGCAGGGATCAAAACAGGAGTCAAAGCATTCAAACAATGGAAGCCAAAAAGCTATTATTCATTCAGGGTGGAGGCAACAACGGTTACGGGGCGGATGAAGCATTGGTGGCCTCCCTGAAGCAGCATTTGGGAAAGGGGTATCAGATCAACTATCCAAAAATTCAGTCAGACGAAACGGCATTAGATTTTGGTTGGACAAAACAAATCGGACTACATATTGATAGCATCGGCCGGGACTTAATTTTGGTTGGACATTCTTTCGGTGCGTCTATGATCTTAAAATATCTTTCTGAGCATCCAGTAAATAAAACCATTGAAGGTATCTTTCTTCTTGCCACGCCTTTCTGGAGCGGAAATGAAGAATGGCAGAAAGGCTTACAGCTTAGAGACCATTTTGCAGACAGCCTGCCTGATGAAGCTCCTCTTTTTTTGTACCACTGCCGCGACGATGAAGAAGTTCCATTTTCACACCTTGATCAATACAGGCGAAAGCTGAATAAGGCAACTTTTCGCGACATTCCGGGTGGCGGGCATCAATTCAATAATGACCTGTTTTACATAGCGGGGGACATAAAAACACTTTAAACAATAGATATTATGCTGATAGCAAATAGTATTTTACTGGGAATTGTAGCACTCATTTGCTTCCTGGGGGGGATCAATATTATGCTTAAGGGTGCAATGTATTTTTTGCCAAAAGACACACCGCCGCAATTGGTCCTGGATAATTTGGTCAGGTTTTTAAGCGGCATTTATCTAGGCTCCGGATTTCTTTTCGCCTATGCCTCATTCAATGTAGAAAATACAGGCAACCTGGTGTATTTTTTGGGGCTCATCGTAGTGTTTTCAGGATTGGGGCGCCTGTATTCGAGAGTGCAGGCTGGAACAGCCGGCAGGTATTTTGATTTTATTATGGCTGTTGAAATCGCTCTTGGATCAGCAATTATATCAATAAAGTGGCTGAGCGTATAAGAATACCGGCAGGGGGGAATCAATAAAAAGTGGCCTGCTTGGCTGCGGGGTAACCGAACTGAATTACATCGTAACCGGGCAATAACAATCGGCCGCCGGCAAGGGCCGGGCGTAAGGGCGGCTGGCGGAAGCTTGTGCTGATAAGAACATTTAAATAGAGAAACGTAATGACAAGAAATTTAACCATTGCCGGCCGGCTTCGGGAAGTGCTGCTCAATGGACATTGGATCGCTAACACCAATTATAAAGAACAAATACTAAGTGTGAGCTGGCAGCAGGCAACTCAGAAAGTTGACAACTTAAATACTATTGCGGCTTTGACCTATCACATAAATTATTATTTGGCAGGTCTGTTGAGCGCCTTTGAAAACGGGAGACTTGAGATCAGCGACAAATACAGCTTTGACCTTTCTCAAATGAAGTCGGCAGCAGATTGGAACGAGTTAGTTACGACCTTTTTGAACAATTCGGAAAAGTTTGCAAACAGCGTTGAACAAATGGATGACAGTATTTTTGACCGGCCGTTTGTGAATGAAAAATATGGAAGCTATTTACGAAACATTGAAGGTGTGATCGAACACAGTTACTATCATTTAGGGCAAATTTTATTGATAAAGAAGATGATACTGCAGAGCCGGTCATAAGCGCTCTGTTACCGGCGGTTACAGGATAGTCCCCCCTTTCAATTTTAAAAATCAATGTATAGCGGATAAAAAACCGTTGTCATTGTTTAAAACGGCAGGTATGCGTAAAGCGGGGTGCCGGCGGTCATTGACAAACGATACGACACAGACCATTCAGCTTTTGAATTTGCAAGCCAGTTAAACGGGATAAAATATTTTTTTCTAAAAACGATAAATAATTATTGTTTATCGATAATTATTTATTATATTTGTGATGTAAATGGTAACATCAGTATGAAAAAAATTTCAATAATATTCCTTCAGGCAATCATTGTGCTTGTCGGCATCGTGGCGCTTATCATCTTGATCTGGCTTCCCTTAACAGAAGGGCGGGCCACAAACTTAGACCTGTTTGGCATTTATTCTGATCCGTTCATTTTGTACGGGTATGCGGCATCAATCGCTTTTTTTGTTGCCTTATACAAGGCATTCAGATTACTTGGCTACATTGGGAAGAATAAAGTATTCTCAGCAGACTCTGTTAAATCTTTGAAGAGTATAAAGTATTGTGCAATCGCACTAAGTATTTTAATTGTAACAGCCGGACTATACATAAAAATATTCCATAATAAAGAGGATGACCCTGCGGGTTTCCTTGCCATTTGTATCATAACTGCTTTTGTTTCTGTTGCAGTTGCAACTGCTGCGGCAGTATTTGAAAAAATCTTACAAAGTGCCGTAGATATGAAATCTGAAAATGACTTAACAATTTAAGCTATGCCGATTATCGTAAACTTAGACGTGATGATGGCAAAGCGAAAAATTTCTCTGAATGAACTTTCCGAAAGAGTTGATTTGACATTATCTAACCTTTCTATCCTGAAGACAGGAAAGGCAAAAGCAATTCGTTTTAGTACTTTAGAAGCAATTTGTAGAGCGTTGGACTGTCAGCCAGGTGATATTTTGGAATATGTAGATGATAAAAGAAGAACAACGAACCGCTGAATCCCGCCCGAACGCCGGGCCCCGAACCGTTGCCGCTGCGGGGTATTTATTCACCGCTCGCATAAAGCAAAGCAATCAAGGAAGTACCGGAGAAACTCAGAGAGCAAGTCGTGAGCGTTATTTTGGACTAAAAACGGATAAAAAAAATGTCATTGGAATGGACGCTTTTAAACCTGCTAAGTATATCCGGTCTTCCCCAATTTTTTTTCCCGTTTTAAAAATAAATGAATAGGTTTGATAGCCTTTTCAATCCGAACCATATATAATCTCCGGTATTCAATCCGTTTACCATTCGGGCTATAAATTTTGTTTGAGGTACAGAAGTAAAGGGCACCCTTTTATAAATAGCCGTTTGTAAACGCCTGAAAACAGCTATAAGCATTTGTAAGCGCTTGGAAGTATTTAAAATGAAATGAGTTGCGCAAGCCGATGTATTGATCGGCAATACGCGGCTTACCACTAAATATGAACAATTCTCCTCTTTCAGTTCAGCTCAAACAGGTTTATAAAATCTCTGATAAAGATTTGATAAAAGTTATTCAGTTGTTTGAAACCATACATGTAAAAAAGAATGAGCACCTGTATCGCTCCGGGGAAATTGTAAGACAGGTTTACTTTGTTGAACGTGGTTGCTTAAGACAATATTATATTAATAATAATGGTGAGGAACGTACCATTTATTTTAAAATAGAAGACGGGTGGTGCAGCGAGCTGGTGAGCTTCCTGGATAATAAGCCAACCGAGCTGTGTGTTCAGGCGCTTGAAGACAGCACACTTCAGTCCATCAGTCAAAAAAACTGGGTGTATGCGATCACTCAATTTCAATCTTTCACCCTGGGTTTTATAAGGGCGCAGCAGGACACGAATTTTATGCTGAAAAAACGGCTTGCCGAAGCCACTGTTGAAACGCCTGAAGAAAAATACCTTCGGTTTGTAAAGGAGGAACCCTATTTATTGCAAAGAATACCGCTTTATCAGATCGCTGCCTATTTGGCCATGACACCTGAAACCTTAAGCCGCATCAGAAAAAAAATTGCCGAAAAATAGTTTCTTATCTCAAATCAAGGACTTTGCTGCCTTCCAAATATAGTTTTGTGCTATAAAAATTAATTGTATGAACAAAGAAACGATCAAAGTCGGTCAGGTGACCATTGACTTTTTACTGGAAGCAGCCGACACCAATGGTGCTGCAGCCATGTTTGAATTTACCGTGCCGGTTGGCGCAAAAGTGCCCACACCGCATTACCACGAGCATTATGATGAAACCATTTACGGGTTGTCGGGTACTTTAACTTTTACGGTTGAGGATAAAGTGATAGACATCCAGCCGGGCGAAACCTGCTTCATTCCCCGTGGCGCTGTACATGGTTTTAACAATTTAAAACAGGTCGATGCCAAAGGGCTGGCAGTAATTACCCCGGCGTTGCTCGGTCCTATTTTCTTTAAAGAAGTTGCCGGAATTGTAAATGCAGGCGGTCCTCCCGATCCTGAAAAGTTAAGGGTCGTTATGACAAAACACGGGCTGGTTCCTGTTGTGCCCAAAATGCAGCATGCATAATGGTTCGGCAAATAAGATAGAGCTTGCTGCTGTACCGGCTAAAGAAGGGATGAATTCCGGTAGAGCAGCAAGCCCCCGCCCGTTATATTCCATGTATGAACACCACTTCTTTCCGCATCTCTTCTGCTACATCCAACTGGCACAAAAGAAGGGTAAAAAGGCGATAACCGGCGCGGTGGAAACATTACATCCGCAAGGAGATCACCGGCATAGCTTTCCCTGTTTTTTTCTATTTTTCAAAAAAAATGAATAGGTTTGGTAACCCTTTCATCCGTACCCGTAAATACCATCCAATATTTAACCCGGTTACCTGTTTCAGCCATGAACTTTATTTGAGTGCAGCAGTGGCAAGACCGGTTATGGTAGTTGTTTGTAGGCGCTTACAAACAACTACGAAAACGAAGCGGAAACAATGGCGACAACAACAGACAAATTGGCTTTTGAAAGCGGATATTCCGAAGTGAACGGACTGAAAATGTATTACGAAGTTTACGGGCAGGGCAAACCGCTTATACTCATTCATGGCGGTGGCTCAACCATTCAGTCCAGCTTTGAAAAGATTATTCCGTTTTTTGCAAAAAAACGCAGAATAATCGCTGTTGAACTACAGGCGCACGGACGGACGAGCGACAGAAACGCAGACCTGACATTTGAACAAGATGCGGACGACATTGCGATGCTGCTCAAAAACCTGAGCATTGACAAAGCGGATTTTTTCGGTTTCAGCAATGGCGGGACGACGACTTTGCAAATTGCTATTCGTCACCCCGAAATCGTTGACAAAATAATTTTAGGTTCAGCACTTGCCAAACGCAACGGCGTTCCGGATTGGTTTTGGGATTTTATAAAACAGGCGAAGCTGGAAAATATGCCCGGGCAACTCAAAACAGCATACAAACTGGTTGCACCCGATGCTAACGGTTTACAAATAATGCACGACAGAGATGCAAAACGAATGGCAAACTTCAAAGACATTCCGGATGAGCAAATAAGAGCCATTAAAGCGCCGGCTTTAATTATTATTGGCGACAGAGACGTTGTTACACCGGAACACGCCATTGAATTGCGCAGACAGATTACCAACGCTGAATTAGCGATAATTCCGGGCGGGCACGGAGAATATATTGGCGAAATCACGACAATAAAACCCGGCACAAAGGAAAGTGAATTTGTTGTGCCGATGATTGAAAAATTCCTCGACAGGGAAACTAAATGAGCAACGAACTGCCGGTACGTCCCCGCGATCCTCATTGCAGCGAACGCCACATAAATCTGGAATGAAACGATATCAACAGAAAAATGCAGCAGAAACAACTTGTGTCGCGCCGGGGTCTGCATCCAGGCAATAAGCATAGCTATGCGACCCCTGCGCTAAGGCTTTATTCTGATACGCTCTTCGCAGCCAATCAAAACGTATGTTGGATAGAGTCCGGAGGAATTATCAATACTCATTGCCGGAAATTACCTGCATAAATCCCAAAAAACTTTTCCAGTTTTAGAAATAACCGAATAGGTTTGATAGCCCTTATTGTGTCGCGCCGGGGTCTGCATCCAGGCAATAAGCATAGCTATGCGACCCCTGCGCTAAGGCTTTATTCTGATACGCTCTTCGCAGCCAATCAAAACGTATGTTGGATAGAGTCCGGAGGAATTATCAATACTCATTGCCGGAAATTACCTGCATAAATCCCAAAAAACTTTTCCAGTTTTAGAAATAACCGAATAGATTTGATAGCCCTC
>NZ_DAOMOZ010000134.1:0-13674 GCF_035444585.1 Agriterribacter sp. | reverse complement strand
TTTGGGTCACCCGTTAGCACGAGAAATTATTTTCGTTTGGGAAAAATGGGGAATGACCGCTAACGTTGGTGCCCGCCTATTGCCAATACGATGACAGGTCGTTGTTATTTTGTTTCAAGTATCGTTTTAATTTTCGTCAGGTCTTTTTCAACCAATTTTGCGTCTTGATTAAATTCTTCTTCTGTCCTGTTTGGCATCCAAAACAAAGTGAAAACTAATTCACTTCCTGTTCCGTTGTCAATAACCCTCATTGAGTTGTTTACTGTTGAAGTGTCAGGAAGAATTACCAAATGGTCTATAATTCCAAATTCATTTTTAGGAACGAATTGAATTTTGATATTACCCAAATCCGTTTCTGCTAACCAAAGGTTTTCCGTCTCTTTGGTCATAGACTTGATAAATTCTACCCAAAGCGGAAAGTTTTCGGGACTTGAAGCAAACTGATAAACTTTGTCTGCTGATTTATCTATTGAAATACTGATATTTTTTACAGGATATGCCATATCTATTTTTGTTGTGTCGTTCCTGTCGTTCAAATTCCCAATGTCAATAAGTGTTTTACGCTATGGTAAGACAGTGAGGCTTTGATGCATTCTTTTAGTTCATTAACCGGGATTTTCTGATTAAGTTGAAAAACAATTGCCCTATTCCCTTCAAATTGGAACTTGTCGTCAAAAACAAGCCTGAATGTTTCTACAAGCCGGCTTGTGCATTGAAAATACATAGCGTATTGGTCAGGTGATTTTGTTTTCCAGTCCATTCGCAAGGTGCTGCCGTTCTTCGTCACAAAACTTGGCCCGCCCCATTTTAAAGTTTCCTCAAGCTCTTTTAGTCCTTCGGTTTCTTCTGCTGTTTCTATAACCAACTCTCTCAAAAAAAGCATTTTATCCCGAACATTATCAGGATACGTGGCAAACACCTGGTTCACTTTGGGGTCTCTTATAATTTTCAACATGCCCATTTTCTATTGTCTTTTTATAAGCCGTTTCGCGTCAGTTCAGTTGCCCGCTACAATGACTGCCAACGTTTTAGGTATTGCCGAATGCGGGGATCCTTAGCGCAAGAATTCAATCGGAGAACGAAAGCTGAACCTTGTACAAATGTCTAATCAAAGCCGTTCAGCTCCCTTTTTGCAATACCTTATTACCAGCAGTATTTATTGTTTTCTTTCAATTTTTACTAATCCTTGTCGTGTCGCTAAATATAAGTTTCCATTATTGTCAAAAGTCATTGTTGAAATATATGAAGTTGGAATGTCAGAGTTCTGATTGTCATAATTTTCCCAACCATCTTTTAAGTCATATCTTACTAAGCCGGCTCTGTCAGTCGAAATCCAAAGAACTTTTTCATTTTTGTCGTAAAGAACACAATTCGTATGGTTAAATGGCATTCCTGAATTTTCGGTTGTGAACTGTTTAAAAGTACCATCTGCGTAACGAACTGCAATTCCTTCGTCATTGTTTACCTTTCCTTTCTCTTTTCTGTCAAACTCATAAAGTGTAAAAAAAAGATTACTATTTTCATCTTCGTCCATTGATGTAATACACTTTCCTTTCAAAATGGTATTTGTGTTTTCAAAATTTGTTATTTGATTATTTTCGCCAATCATTGCTGTTCCGCTAAAAGTACCAATCCAAATTCTGTTTTTTGAATCTCTCTTTGCAAATGTTACTCTGTTTGATGGTAAGTCTTTGAGTTTGCTTTTATTTAGATTTGTCCATTTTCCGTCTTTGTAAATTGTCAAGCCTTCGTCAGAACAGAAAAACACTTCTCCTGTCTGTGTATTATTAACAATTTCATATGCTCCGTCAATTCCAATATCGGTTGAGTCATACTTTGTCCATTTTGCATTGTCAAAACTGTAAATATTATTTTTCCCATAAACCCACTTAACATTATTATTGTCTGTTGACAATGCGTAATAGGCAAAGAACTTTCCTTTGTCTGTTATGTTTTGTTCGGCATTCTTAAATTCTTTTCCGTCAAACGTTACTAAGCCTTCATCTACAGTAAGCCAAATAAGTCCGTTTTTGTCTATTGTGATATTGTCGTTCATATTGTTTGGAAGATTTGAATTTTTATCGTTCCAAACAGTTATTTTATAATTCTTAAAATTTTCGTTTTTATAGTCATAAGTTGTATTGAAAATCTCAGGATTTTTTGGGGCGTCAAACGATTTTTTAAAAGCGTTCATATCAACTCGTTCAATCTGTCCTGAAATTTTGTTGTCGTTTATTACGAAAATCAAATTAATGGAAGATTTTTCTTCTTTCTTCCCACTTGTAATGGCAGGTGTCCATTTCTTGAACTTGTTAAGTTCTTCAATAATTTTCAATGAAATAGGATTGTTTGATTGGTCTGTATGACTTAACACACAAGCTCGACCTTTTGCATCAACAAGAACTTGAAATTTTACAGCACCTTTTATTCCTTGTAAGTTCAATTCCTTGTTCAGTTTGTCTTGCAGTATCGTAAACTCATTTTCTTCATAACCTGCTTTTATGTCTCCACAATCAAGGCAAAACTTTTCAGTCTTACAATTTTCGAGTTTTATCGGGAATAAGTTTTGTGCATTTGCCTGAAGTGTCAAACTTGCGAAAAGGATAAAAAGCGTTTTTCTCATTTACTCTGTTTATTTATTGTAGTGTGTCGTTTTAATATTGCTGGTAACATTTCGATCTGTGCACCTTAGTTTATTTTTAAACACTTCTAAACGCTTGTAAACACTTATAGTCGCTTCCAAGCGTTTACAACAACCAACAAATATATTCCTTACCCGGTAAGTACCTATTTCAACTCCATCTTTACAGGATCCCATTCCACTATCTTTTTTCCAAAATAGCTGTCGTTGCAGGCCAGGCATGGCGCGGCGGCCCGGAATCCAAATACAGGATCTTCTATTACGCTTCTGCCTGTGCGTATGGCCTCAAAGAAATTGGTAAAATGAGCCACATGTGCATCATGCCCCTCAGGCACGGTATACCTTATGGCAGGCTTTCCGGGCTTTTCCCTGTCTTTTTTTGAATACTTCTCATTGTATGCCTGCAATAACTTTTCCTGCATTTGTTTGGGATAAGTTGCCAGCGCATCCCATCCCCCGATTCCCGGGGCCTTGGGCAAAAGATCATGCGTTATGGTCAATGCATTACCCAATTCCATTGCACCTTCATCACCAATCAGGCGTATCACAGAACGATCGCCCATCCCGCTTGAAAAATTAACCCGCAATGTGAGCTGAAATGCAGGGTGTTCTTTCGTTTTAGGATAATCCATTATGGCAGTCATCACATCCGGCACATCCCGCCCGTCTTTCCAGTAACTTGTTTCACCCGAAGCAAAAATCCTCGCCGGGCCTTTTGCTCCTGTGATCATATGTATGCCCGTTAGCAGGTGCACGAACAGGTCGCCCGCTACGCCTGTTCCAAATGCCCTGTAATTCCTCCACCAGAAAAATTGCTTTGCATCATAAGGTTGCGCGGGCATACCGGCAATATAACGATCCCAGTCTACTGTTTCGGGAGAACCATCGGTTGGCATCGTATACTGCCATGCGCCTATTGCACTGTGCCGGTCGTAAGAAGCTTCTATACAATTCAGCTTTCCTATTTCACCTGCTTCGTACAAAGCTTTGGCTTTTTGAGCAGGATGAAGTTACGGAAGGAACACAATTTATAGTTTATGGTTTTTAGTTTAGGATGCTGGATCCGTCAGCCTGATCCCTGTTTGGGTAAACACGATCTTTTGCTGCTTATACAAACTACCGGTTGTCATTTTAAAGGTTTTTTTGCTCATGCCGAAGAAGCTGTAAATATCACCGGGATCCGATTTATCATTGTACGGCAGGTAGCCGTTGTTCTCTTCAAGCAAACGCATGATCTTACCGGCCTCATCCGTCACTTTTTCATAACCCGGTTTGCCGGCTACAACATCTATTTTATGCTCTTCGTTTATGTTTTTAATGAACCCCTTTAATTTGTCACCGGGTTCCATATCCCTGAACACTTCATTGTAATGCAGCACACCCGTATGCCTGTTGTTGATGATCACAAGATAGCCGATATCCGTGCGGCGGTAAACCACCAGATCAACCATTTCCATTTCTTTCACTGTAAGCATTTCATTGTCCAGAAATGCATCAATTTTTTCCGTAGCCGCTACTCTTCCCGTTTGTTCATCAAGATATATTTTTACAAGGTATTTTTCACCTACGTGCATGCGCACACGCTGTTTTGATTTTGGAACAAAAAGATCTTTCTGCAATCCCCAATCCATGAAGGCACCCTGTGGTGTAACAGACACTACCGGCAGCATTACAATATCACCTACTATGCCTGCAGGCTGCTGTGTGGTGGCTATAACACGGCTTTCAGAATCGTGGTAGATAAACACAGTCAGCATATCGCCCACCTTTGTTCCTTCGGGCACATATCTTTTGGGCAGCAAAATACCCTCCTTCCCATCATCAAGGTATACGCCGATGGCAACTGCCCGGATCACTTTCAGTAAATTGTATGCTCCCGGTTTGATCATAAACGATAAAGATATGGCTTTCACTATCAAGTTTTGTATTCAAGCGCTTTAACCTGCTTTATATACGCCGGGGGCAATAAAAGCGATTTCAGCAGCCATTCCATTCCAAGTGCCCGGCATATTTTGTAAAGAAAAAGGGCAGGCGATAATAAGGATGGCCCGTTCAGTTGCAACAATGTCTTCACCCGAAGCGGAACAAGGTGTTTCTGCACTTCCAGCAAAACCAGGTAACGCATCTTTCCAAGACTTCGCCTGTACTGCTTATACAAGTCGGTAGTGTAATCGCTTTTGCGCAGGTCATGCTCAAGATGCCTGCCGTGTATTGCTTCCCATTCATTATATCCGGCCGGAAGTCCCGGTATTTTCATCCGTTCACCCACAACACAAAAAACTTCCACTATTTCTTCCTTTTCGGGCAGGGTTAATTTTCTTTCCAGCATTTCAAAGGCAGCTATAGAATAATGGATCAGCATGAACAATACATCGCGGTAAGCATGATCCGGTATAGTCATTCCGCGCGATGATTCCACTGCCGAATGGATTTTCGACATTTTATCAATGGCTGCATAAGCCTTCTCCTTCCCGGAAAAAATGATCTGCCGCGCATAACCTACGGTAGAAAACAAGCGGCCTATCGGATCTGCAGGAAGCTTTCCCGTAAAATACAACCAGTCCACCGATTTGTTCAATGCAAATTCAGCAGCAGCCCCGGCAAAAATGAACAATACGGTATCTGCCCTGCCCCATATCTTCCTTACAATAGAATCCCGCTCTGTAAAATATTCCATGATCAAAAAGCACTTTGAGATACAAAGTAAATTAATTTTTTCTATTCGTGCCGGCTTTTTTGCAAAACAAAAATGCGCCACGCATTATAGCGCCTTGAGCTGTAGAATAATTTGCTCAGTTCCTGCTTTTGGCCCCAGGTCTTTTCCATCAGGCTCAACGAATCGTGAATTGGTATGATTTTTAATCATTTAATGTTTGTGATCACGCTAAATAACCGCATATACAGCCATTAAAATAAATAACCATGATAAAGAATGCAACAACAGAAGATATGAAGACGCTGACATTATGTTTGAATAAACTTTTGTCCGATGGCTATACCGAGGACTTCAGGGCTGCAGAAAAAGGGCTGCTTTCTATGCAAAGTGAAAAAACCTATACACCTCACCAGATCCATGTGGTAAATTTTTATCGTTTTGAAGGCGCCAGCGACCCGGCAGATAATTCGATACTGTATGCCATTGAAACTTCCGATGGTGTTAAAGGCACCCTCGTAGATGCCTATGGCCCCTATGCAGATCTTAAAGTAAATAAGTTTATGAAAGAGGTGGAAGATATTTCAAAAAAAGATGTTTCGGGTGAGACGGACAGGCAGTAATGACCCATTGATCCGTTAACCAGGCGACAATCCATTTCCGTATGCTTATGTGTTCAGCAGCTTCAGCGCTGCTTTCATATTCATTCCCTTTCCCAGAACAGGCGTAAAAAGGTCGCCTTTCCGCTTAACCCTTTCATCCATGTTTTTAAGTGTAAACTGTTCGGGTCTTAATCCATACTTCACCTCTTTCCACTCCAATGGTGCAGATACGGTTGCCAGGGACTTCGGCCGCACACTGTAAGCACAGGCCAGCGTTTGCCCGATGCTGTTCTGCAGGTAATCAATATATATTTCGCTTTTTTCGCGTTTAGCCAATGAACGCTCAACGGTAGTAATACGCGGCAGTTGCTCATGTACCAGGGTGGCTATAGTTTTAGCAAAGGCTCTCACCTCCTCATAGCGGTATTTTTTATTACAGGGAATATACACATGCATGCCGCTTGCTCCCGAAGTTTTGCAGCATCCCTCAACATTGGCTTTGTCCAGTATTGTTTTGATAACGAGCGCCACATCAATTACTTCTTCAAATGTATTCTTTTCAGAAGGATCAATATCAATTACCAGGTAATCGGGATGATCCGCTCTCGCAATAACCGAATTCCAGGGATTCATTTCAATGCAACCCAGGTTAGCAATAAACAACAGGCTTTTTGCATTATTACATACCAGGTAGTGAACCATCTTATCGGAAGATTCAGCATATACCGCCTCGGTCTTTATCCAGTCCGGTGCAAGTTCGCCCGCGTCTTTCTGGTAAAACCCTTCATCAATTATTCCGTTCGGATTTCGTTTCAACGAAAGCGGCCGGTTTTTCAGGTACGGCAGAATAAATGGAGCCATTGTTTTATAATATGCGATCAGATCGCCTTTTGTGATCCCTTCCTCCGGCCAGTAAACCTTATCCAGACTTGTTAAATGAAGTTGCTGCTTTTTCATGCTCCGGGTTTTACTTTCGTTTTTCATGTTCGCCTATGTCACCTGTCCATTGCTTATGAAGCTTTTCGTTTGGCAGTAGTTCCCAGGCTGGCTTTTAACTGCGACATCAGGTCGCGGCTGCGGGAGTGTGCTACGCGCAAAGCAGGGGCAGTCACCTTTTTGCCTTTGGCTTTTGCTTTGATCAGCTTCATCAGTTTTTCAGTATAAGTGTCTTTGTATTTTTTTATATCAAAATCCGTTGTCAACTGCTGAATAAGCTGAACGGCCATTTTCAGCTCTGCAGGTTTGCTTTGAGTACCTGGTACTTTAATTTCACCCGTATCCCTGATCTCCTGTGCGAAACGGATTTTATTCAATAATAAAATATCGCCGGCAGGCTTAACCAGTACAAGGCTTTCCCTGTTTCGCAATACAAAGGTGCCCAACCCGGCTTTCCCCGTTTTTTTTAATGCATCGCGCAGCAAAGCGTACGCTCTTACACCGGCTTTTTCGGGCTGCAGGTAATACGGCATTTCATAATAGATCCCTTCAATTTCTTTTTCATTTACAAAAGCATCAATAGAAATCGTTTTTGTTTTTTCGGGACTGGCTTTTTCAAAATCTTCGGGGTCCAGTATTACATAGCGGTCATCCATTTTATAACCCCTGATAATATTTTCCCAGGCTACTTCCCTGCCGGTATTGGCATTTACTCTTTTGAACTTAATGTTCGCATGATCTTTTTTATCAAGCATGTCGAGGTCGAGCTCGCTTTGCTGAACGGCGCTGTATAATTTAACAGGGATATTTACGAGACCAAATCCTATGGCCCCTGTCCAGATTGCCTTCATATCGGTTTTTCTCTATGTATATGAAATATTATGCCATCAAAAGTGTCGGTGAGGTTTTCCGGAGCAACAGGGCATCATTTTTGAAATACTTACTTCACTTCCCTTACCGGTGATCCAACACGGATCTACCTGTAGTGTTTGATAGAGATAATGACAGCTAAACAGAATCTGCAAAGGGAGAAAGGGTTTTGGCCTTCGCTAAAACCCTTTTATACGCTGCCCGTATGAGCGCACCCGATACACTTTCTATAACCTACTGAAAAAGATACGCAGGGCAGAAGAGGAGAAAATTACTCCACATGCCTTTGTAGAAAATATTACCCATAATTTTCCTTTTGATCCGCACCCCTGTAAAACCGGGTAACTTTTAAATATCCGTTGGTCTGTTTTCAAATCAACAGTTGCCTGCACCGCCCACCCATGTAAAGTCAACTCTGAATGTTTTGAAGGAAGGTATACCCGCAACAGTGCAATTGCTGTTGGGGCATCACTTTTGAACAGTTACTTTAAAACCGTAGTATGTCGCACCATAACATGCTCTTTCTTAATCAAAGGATCTACGAGATAGGCAGCGCATTGTTTTATTGCATGAATACAACAATAGCCCGCATTCCGGCAACCATCATCAATGTGCTTAAAATAGATGAGGCGGGCAATTTATACACGCTGATCCAGCGCCCCGAATACAGTCTTACTGAAGATGAAATGCATTTTCCCGCACTGTTGAAATTTTATAAAAAAGGAAAACCATTTTTCATGGAAGTGCAGGGCTGCGCCACTTTGCTGAACGATAACGGGCTGTTGAATCAGTTAATGCACTGGCAGGAAAGCATAGATGCTTTGAAAAAAGAAAATATTATTATCATAAAATTAAAAATGGAAAATATACGCTATTACGAATGGAAGCAGCCGTTGCCCCGAAAGGGCATAAAAGGTTTTATAACCCAGGTTTATCAATGGCTGCTGGGCATAAATCCTTTGTCTTTTTCATTGAATTGGAGGCCGGTTGCTGTGCAGCAGCAGGCGGTATAACAGAATTGTATTGAATAATCATTTCACCGGAGTGTTTGGCAGCATTATTGGATATATAACCGGGATCAGAGAAGAACAGGGGTGCGGCAAATGATATAAGACCATTACAACCTTATCTGAACTTCACGTAAACCATTGCTGCTAACTTATATAAGGCAATCAATCAGCCGGGAATTAAAAAAGTTCCCGGTTTTTTTACAGCCCGGGATGATCAATAAATGGTTTAATGTTTGTGGTATTTTCTAAAAAAATTATGAATAACTATCAAAGTTGTATTGAAGCCTGCATGGATTGTATCGCGGCCTGCGAACATTGTGCTTCATCATGCCTGCAGGAAAAAGACGTTAAGGCAATGGCGGCCTGCATCCGCACCGATCTTGAATGCGCGGCCATCTGCAAAGCAGCAGCAACGCTGATGAGCATGGACAGCAAATTTGCTCATGAAACCTGCAGGTTGTGCGCCGACATATGTAATGCATGTGCGGAAGAATGTGAAAAGCACACCATGGATCATTGCAAAAAATGCGCGGCAGCCTGTCGCTATTGTGCGGAAGAGTGCGTCGGCACGGTGGCAGCATAATATTATTGAGCTTTATCAAACTCGGCAAGCATGTCGTCCAATTCTCATTTAACGTACCTGCTGGTAATCGTCCTGTTTACTGTTTCTTACCTGGGCTATCTTTTATTGGGCCTTCCGCCCGCCATTATATATGTCAGCATGGCGGCAGGCATTGTTGTATTCCTTTTCAGGATTGTAAAAGGATACGACTGACCAGGGAGGAGAAGAAAAAAAGCAGGTCATCTCATTTAGCTGAAATGACCTGCCTGAAAAAGATTTACATAGTATCGTCTATAAATTCTTTAACATGATATTGCGGTATTGCACCTGCATAGGCGGACCCACATGCACCTGTATACCCAGTAATCCTTCCATCTTGCGGTGAGTGGTATCATCATCCGTTACATCACTCATCAAAACGTCATTGATATAATGTTGCAAATGATTGCCTTTTACGATCAAATGACATGTATTCCAGTCATTCGATTTGATCAGCGCTTTTAATGAATCGGAACTGCCCAGCGATCCGTCAACCACAGCAGCAGTCCACGCATTTTTTTCAGATTTGCCTTCTGTATTGGGGATCGTTACTTTTTGGCCGCGGTAGGCGAGTGTGGTACGCCCGCGTTCTTCATAATTCTGTCCCGTATAATTGTTTTTTCCGTCAATGTCTGCCTGGTACCCTTTTAATGCATGAGGCACACCCGGAAATACCTCGCTTCTGTAATTGATGCCGCTGTTGCCGGCTTCGGTTATCTTAAATTCCAGCTTCAATTCAAAATCTTTTGGATTGCCTCCCTGGTAAATAATAAATGTATTGCTTTTTAAAAGCCTGTCGGGCGTTACCTCGCCTACCAGGCTCCCATCTTCCGCCCTCCAGTAAGCGGTGTCACCTTCCCATCCATCAAGTGTTTTGCCGTCAAATATTTGTTTAAATCCATCATCCGTTGCAGCAACTGCAGTATCGGCTTCTGTTTGTTCATTATCCGGAGTTGCACCCGGGTTACAACTACTCATTATAAGACCTGCAATCATTATCCCAAAGCAGTAGTTAATTTTTCTTGCCATTTTTGTTTTTTTAAAGGTAAAATTTGTATACCGCAACAAGCTAAGAAAAAAATCAGGACAGCACAAAACAATTGCTTATATACTTTTTCCGTAGTGAATACCCGCATGTATAACTGCCGTTTGCAGCGTATCCGGCACAGGACGGCACAGGACAGGACGCCGCAAAAATAACCGGTGGCAACGCCCCAAAACTGAATGCTGCAACAGCACGTGGTCATGCTTCAAACCCGCATTGTACATGAGTTAAACAGCTTGTGAGACTTGATTGCAGACGAGTAAAAATCCATACCTGTTTTCTGCCCTGCTTTTATTGCAAAAGAGAAGGAGGAAAAGTTAACATTAACTCTCTATATCTACTTTTTTTGTCGGGGGATTTTCCTACATTAGAACCTCAATTAAAATTAATGATTGCTTAAAAATAACGGCTTGGCAAATCACACCTGGACGGATAAAATTTCCACATACACACAGTTGGGCGGTATTGAAACGGCGGTACTGGATAATGGCTTATCACGGGACACCCGTATTGCATGGATCAATACCGGTACCGGTTTGCGCTATAAAGTGGTTATTGACCGTGCAATGGATATTGCAGATGCGTTCTATAACCAGCACAGCCTGGCATGGCTCAGCCATTCGGGCGTTAGCGCTCCACAGCCTTTTTCAAATAAAGGAGCAAACTGGCTTAAAACATTTGGTGGCGGATTGGTTACTACCTGCGGGTTAACCCATGTGGGCGGGCGCGAGTCGGATGAATATGGTGAACGCGGATTACACGGGGCAATAAGCAATATCCCCGCAGCTATCGAATCTGTAATACAACCCGATCCTGTTGGAGGCAAAATGGAAATGAGCATAACCGGCATAATAAAAGAAAGCCAGGCATTGGGTACCCGGCTTGAGCTGCGGCGAACAATTTCAGGAAAACTCGGGGAGGCATTCATTCACATTCATGATGAGGTAAGCAACAGGGGCAACACTGCTGCCCCGCACATGCTGCTGTATCATTGCAATCTGGGTTGGCCGCTGGCAGATGAGGGTTCAAGATTGATATGGAACGGGCAATGGCAGGCCCGCGATGCCAATCCCAAAATATTTACGAAAGGAAATGATTTCTGCGCCTGCATGGCACCTTTGGATGAACATAGCGGCGGCGGGGAAGAAGCCGCTTTTATTGATATTGCATCAGATAGCAACGGACAGGCTGTATGCGGCTTATACAATGCGCAGTTAGGCATCGCCGTTAGCATCCGTTTTTCAAAGACGCAACTGCCCTGGTTAACCAACTGGCAGCATTGGGGAAAGGGTGAATATGTTACTGGGCTTGAACCGGGAACACATCCGCCCATCGGGCAGGCACAGGCAAGAAAGCAGGGTACACTCATTTATCTTGCCCCCGGTGAAACGCGGCAATACGACCTGCGCTTAGAAGTCTTGCACCGGCAGGAACACATTGGCAATTTTTTAAAAACATATGATAGCTGATTAAAAACCAATTTCAATTTCACACAATGGAAAAATTAAGTGTAGCACAAAAAGCTTTGGACCAGGGAAAAGGAATTCTGCGTTTGGCGCCAACCTGGGTGCCCAGGTCGTTTTGCGTGCCGGGAAGAAGGATCAAATTACATCCCGATGATTACTATGTACTGGGTGGGCAACGCGGAGGTATAGACGAACGCTGGTTCTCCTCCACCACACCGGCAAAAAACGGGCCCCTCACCGGCGAAAATGAAGGATTAAGTCCTGTTGTATTTAACGACGGATCAAAAACGGTGCAAATATTACTGAGAGATGCCGTGAGCGAGCTCAAAGGCGCTCTCATCGGTGAAAGACTGTGGAAGGAATATGGATCCTGGCCCATGTATTCAAAGTTTTTCGACAATATGGGACCACTCCCCCACCATATCCATCACAATGATGAAAAGGCAGCACTGGTAGGACAGGCAGGGAAACCGGAAGCTTATTATTTCCCGCCGCAGCTAAATAATCATGGAGGCGATTTTCCATATACTTTTATGGGTATTGCGCCGGGCACCTCCAAAGAGCAGATCAAAGAATGTTTGATGAACTTCAGCAAAGGTGATAATAAGATCACGAACTTTTCACAAGCTTACCGCCTGCAACCGGGCACCGGCTGGGATGTGCCTCCGGGATTATTGCATGCACCCGGCAGCTTGTGCACTTACGAACCACAAAAAGCCTCTGATGTGTTCGCTATGTACCAAAGCCTGGTGAATGAGGCCATCGTTCCTGAAGAACTGCTTTGGAAAGATACGCCTGCAGACCGCATAGGCGATTATGATGCATTGATAGAAGTAATTGACTGGGAACTGAACGTAGACCCCGATCAATACCAGAACAGGTTTATGGCACCCAAACCCGTGAAACCATTGAATGAGATGGAAGCACAGGGTTATATAGAGAACTGGATCTGCTACAAATCGGATGCCTTCAGTGCAAAAGAACTGACGGTTCTTCCGGGTGCAACGGTAACGATAAAAGATAGCGGCGCCTATGGCATTATTGCCATGCAGGGTCATGGAAAGTTTGGGGTTTGGGATATAGAAACCCCGGCGCTGATCCGTTACGGGCAATTGACCGATGACGAGTTTTTTGTGAGCGAGCAGGCGGCGCAGGAAGGCGTTACCATTGTAAACTCTTCGGCAACTGATCCTATTGTAATATTAAAACACTTTGGACCAGGGAATCCTGACCTGGGGCCGGGAGGAAAGTGAATTGTGAATAGTCAATGGTGAGAGGTGAGAAGTGAGAAGTGAGAAGTGAGAAGTGAGAAGTGAGAAGTGAGAAGCGCTATTCACTATTCACCATTGACTATTCACCATTTGACTATCCCGTTGCTCACAAAGCCGATCCGGCATATTATAGTTATCTTACAGCAGTGATAGATAAAAATCACAAATCACAAATCATAAATCGAGAAGATATGAACAACTATCCAAAATTGCACAATGCCACATGGCCTGGCGTAGTAGGAAAGGGACCGGACTCCGAGCCGCCGTTATTGATTGAAACCATGCTTGAGTATACAGCCAAAGCAGAAGTGAACGGCGTAAAGTTCGATGGTGTGGATGTAGGCTTGTTTGATCCGTCCATTGATCTGAGTGATCCTGACGGCCCTAAAAAGCTCGCAGATAAAGTAGCCAGGCACAATCTTGTTATCGGAAGCGTGGTTGCTCCTATATGGGGCGGACCGGTATTGGGCACTGCCGATGATCGCAAAACATTTTTAGAGGAAGTGCGCAAAAGCTGCGTGTTCGCGCAAAAGCTGAATGATATCGGTATCCGCAAATACGGCATCGTACGCATTGATT
>NZ_DAOMOZ010000133.1:0-13729 GCF_035444585.1 Agriterribacter sp. | reverse complement strand
TATATTTATTACCTTTTTCATGATCAGTTCAATTTTATTGGTTGAAGTTGTTGGGGTCTGTAGAAACAGCCTGCCCGTTTTGTGTTAGTGCATGTACAGCATTTGCCAGCTCATTCCAGGTAGCCTGCAGCTCAGCATAAAAAGAAGCCCCTTTGTCGGTTAAAGAAAAATATTTTCGGGGTGGGCCTCCTGTACTTTCTACCCAGCGGTAAGTGAGCAAATCTGCATTTTTCAATCGTGTTAATAAAGGGTAAAGTGTTCCTTCCAGGATATTAAGGTTGGCCCTTTTCATTTCCGCTATAATATCACTCGGATATACCTCTCCACGCTTAATTATAGACAGGATACAAAATTCCAGTACCCCTTTCCTCATCTGGCTCTGCGTGTTCTCGATATTCATAATCTCAGGGATTTTTCCTGCTTTTCCGGCCGGGCAAAGCAAGATGTTAAACAAATTTGTTATGCCAATCTTTATGTCCGCTTCATATAATCAATCTTAACAATGCTTCCGGGCTTTTATCGTCTTTCATCTTATTCAGACAGTTTTCGCTCATCCTGGAACAAAGATAAAAACTTATTTAATACTATGCAATACATAGTACCATTTTTATTTTAGTAGTTGGCAGTCACAATTCTTCACAAGAGCTGCCAAACTCAATGCAGTAGGGGGTTTGCATTGAATTCAATGCTGTGAATATTTTTTTGAGAAAAGACAGGTGGTAGATTTTGATGATAACCGGTAGAATTTTAGCATCCTTGCCGCCCCAATCTTCTTTACTTTTAATTTTTATTACTAAACAACTTTATCAAACAATGAAGCAATCGTTCTTAAGAAAGACCATACCTTGTATAGCGGCCCTGATCATTTTTTATACAGGATATGGCCAAACCATACAATACAACGTATCCAATGCCCATGCCCATAATGATTATGAGCATAATATTCCCTTTATACAGGCGTATAACCTCGGCTTTGGTTCCATTGAAGCCGATGTGATCTTAAAAAACGACAGCTTATTTGTAGGCCATAGTGCCGGGGACATTATTACAAGGCCTCTTCTTTTTGAGCGTGATTATATACAGCCCTTAGGGGATGCTCTTATTAAGCAAAAAGATACTTCGCACAAGGTTATTTTACTCATTGATCTTAAAACGGACGCCCTTTCTTCACTTAATAAAGTAATTGAGATCATTGAAAAGCATCCCCTGCTCACAAAAACCACCGCTGTACAATTTGTGATCACCGGCAATCAGCCGCCGCCGTCAACTTTTGATCAGTACCCACCATATATTTTTTTTGACGGCAACATCAATAACTCCGGACATATACAGCAAATAAGCCGCATCGGTATATTCAGCGATAATTTCAGAAAGTATTCCCGGTGGAACGGAAAAGGCGATATTCCTCAGAAGGAGAAAAATGCTTTAACAGCGGTTATTCAAAAAGCCCATATCCTGCATAAA
Source organism: Agriterribacter sp. (assembly GCF_035444585.1). Classification (GTDB taxonomy): domain Bacteria; phylum Bacteroidota; class Bacteroidia; order Chitinophagales; family Chitinophagaceae; genus Agriterribacter. The sequence goes on along the minus strand of NZ_DAOMOZ010000133.1, from coordinate 12,265 downwards.
AAGATCCGTTTTTGGGGATGCCCGGATAATGTTCATACATGGCAAACTTTCATGGATCTCCAGGTGGATTATATCAATACCGATCACATTGAAATGCTTGCTGATTTTTTAAAGAGAAAATAAAGCTTGCTTTTTTTCGTTTAATCACACTATAATTTATGATTTCTTTACCCTAATTTCGCACCGCAATTTTAAATTTCACCGGTATCCCTAATTTTATCGCAGGCGATATGAGCATTAAGCGTTCTGGCATTTACCTGGTAACCCTTGGTTTGATCTTTTCGGTTTCAAGCAGTGTAGCCCAAAACAAAAAAGCTTACCCCAAAAGCGAATGGTATCTTTCATGGGGGTATAATACGGAATGGTATACGCGCAGCAATGTGCATATCAGTCAGCCTGAGCTGGGCAACGATTATACCTTTAGCCGTATTAAAGGGCACGATAAGAGAGGCTGGGATCATGACTTATTTCGTAAAGCCATTTCCATACCGCAATACAATTACAGACTGGGTTATTTTTTTAATCCTCAAAAGGGTTGGGGTGTTGAGATCAACTTTGACCATACCAAGTTTGTTTTTGAAGACGGACAGGATGCTTCTGTTACAGGAACCCTGCATGGAAAGCATGCAGATACCACCGTGCGGTTTTCAAAAGACAATGGTTTTTATTATTACCTGAACAATGGCGCTAATTTCCTTTTGTTTAACCTGGTAAAAAGATGTGAATTGCTTTCCACAAAAGATGGCAACCTGAAACTGGATCTTTTGGGTAAAGCGGGCATAGGACCTGTTATACCACATGTGGAAAATAGTTTTTTTGGCGAAGCCAATAAGCCGCACTTTCAATTGGGCGGATGGAACGTGGGCGTTGAAGCAAGTGTAAAAGCAACCTTTTTTAAGTACGCTTTTATTGAATATTCCAATAAGCTGGATTATGCCCGCTACTCCAATCTTAAAATTTATAAAGGAACCGCCAGGCACGCTTTCGGCACCTATGAAATGATAATGAGCGTAGGAGTTAACTTACCCGTTGGGAAGCACGCCGCGTTATAATTCTCAATTGTAATTCAACTTTCTTCGTATTGACTTTATTTGTTGCAGTTGCTTTATTTTGCAGCTACAATTACATATCATGCGAATCATCTCTTATAATGTTAATGGCATCAGGGCGGCAATTAAAAAGGGGTTTTTAGACTGGCTGAAAACCGATCCCGCCGATATTATTTGTGTTCAGGAAACGAAAGCGCAAAAAGAAGATGTAGATCATACCAGGTTAAATGAGATGGGATATTACAACTACTGGTTCAGTGCACAAAAAAAAGGATATAGCGGCGTAGCGGTATTTACCCGGATAAAGCCAGATCATGTTGAATACGGTACACAACACAAGGTAAGCGATGATGAAGGAAGGGTATTGCAACTGGATTTCGGCGATATACGGTTGATCAATGCTTATTTTCCTTCGGGCACCAGCGGCGAAGAGAGGCAAAAATTCAAATACGAATGGCTGGATGAGTTTTTTATTTATCTCAGCAAGCTCCGTTCACAATTTCCGAGGCTGATCCTGTGCGGCGATTACAATATTGCCCATAAGGAAATTGATATCCATGATCCGAAAGGAAATAAAAAATCATCGGGATTTTTGCCTGAAGAAAGAGCATGGATGGATAAATTTTTTGACACGCAATGGATAGATGGCTTTCGCCATTTTTGCACCGACCCTCATCGGTATAGCTGGTGGAGCCAGCGCTTCCCAAGCGTTAGGCTGAACAATAAAGGCTGGCGCATTGATTACATTAATGTAACAAATGCACTGAAAGACCAATTGGTTGCTGCGGAAATATACCCCGATGTAAAACATAGCGATCATTGCCCGGTATACCTTGAAATAAAACCATAAGGCATCATGATCATACGAACAACTTCGGATTCAAATATGATCGTATATAATATTACTACAAAAATCCTTCCCCGTATAAAAGAGCAATGGTTGCAGTGGCAAACCAGTGAGCACATCCCTGAAATAATGGCTACGGGCTTGTTTGATGCGTATAAACTATATCGTTTGCTGGAGCAGGATGAATCGGAGGGGCTTACTTTTACCATTCAGTTTTTTACTTCTTCCTGGCAACGATATCAGCAATATACAAATACCTGTTCGGCGTTCATGCAAAAAAAAGCTGCCGGTAAGTGGGGCGATCAATGCATCGCTTTCAGAACGGTTATGCAGCTTGTGAACTAATTGTGGATAAGAATTAAAAACAATTTGACGAATTGAAATTTATTGTAAATTCCCCTAAAACCCTTAACCGGTAAGCATTTCGCTCATACGGGCATGAAACTTAACGCCAGCAAGGCTTTGAGCTTATTCTACCGTTTTAAGCCGCTTAAAGGAGCACCCTGCTTCGTCATGGAATCCTTGCCCGGTGCGGCTTCCGAAAGAAAATTGCGCAGGACTAAAAAGTGTAAAAAAATTTTGTTGGATGCAAAAAGCATCTATATTTGTTTTTACTAAATCAAATTCTAAAACGCTCTATCATGAACAAAGCTGAATTAATCGCAAAGATTGCAGATGACGCAGGCATCACAAAAACCCAGGCTAACGATTCTTTGGATTCTTTTATTGATGCGGTTACCAAAACCCTTAAAAGCGGTGGTAAAGTAACACTTGTTGGCTTCGGTACTTTCTCTGTATCAAAACGTGCTGCACGCAATGGCCGTAACCCGCAAACCGGCGCTGTAATTAAGATTAAAGCTAAAAAGGTAGCCCGCTTTAAAGCCGGTAAAGAATTATCTGCAAAGTTGTAATTCCAGCAGTAAGAACATTTTAAGCAGGATGCACCGGTTGTATCTTGCTTTTTTTATTTTTGCCGGATTATATAAACCTACTTATTCAAAACAATAAACATCAATAAATATGGGAAGAGGTGATAAAAAAACAAAAAAGGGAAAAATAGCGCAGGGATCATTTGGTAAAAGCCGCCCTGCCAAACCCGCTAAGGCAAAGGCTGCCAGGAAAAAGCCTGAATAAAACGAGCATAAGTTTGGAGCTTATGATTTGCAGGTTGTTACAGGTTTCAGGCTGCATGTTACAAGGAAATTCTGTAACAACTTTCAGGTATTATGTATATTGGCTGTTCTGATCTGAAGGCTGATAGCCTTAAGGTGCAAGCCTTTCTATCTTCCATTCATTGTTGTTTTGCAGGGTATATTGTATGCGGTCATGCAGCCTGCCGGGCCGGCCCTGCCAGAATTCCACAATTACCGGGCGAACAATATATCCTCCCCAATAATCGGGTCTTTTGACCGGTTTGCCGGATAACAGTTCCCTGTTTTTTTCGTACCGGGCATCTATCCATTCCCTGTTTTCTATTACCCTGCTTTGCGGCGATGTGACTGCACCAATACGGCTTTCTTCGGGCCTTGATTGAAAATAAGCGTCACTTTCTCCGGGGGGTACTTTTTGAACAAGCCCGGTAATACGCACCTGCCGTTCCAGCTCTTTCCAGAAAAAAACCAGGCAGGCTTTGGGATTATTATCCAATTGCTGCGCCTTAAAGCTTTCGTAATTGGTAAAGAACATAAATCCTTTTTCAGAAAAGTCTTTTAATAAAACGATACGTGCCGACGGAATGCCATCCGGTGAAGCGGTGGCGAGCGTCATCGCATTTACCTCTTTAATTTCAGACAGCATGGCTTCCTGCCACCACTTATCAAATTGTTTTACAGGGTCATCATCTGCATCGGTTTCCAGTAAAATTTTTTTAGAATAATTAAGGCGGATGGCAGCTATTTCACTTTTCATACTGTGTAAACTGTTTGATGAACGGAGCAACAAAGGTAATTGCAAATAAGATTGTTTTATTTGGAGCCTACCTGCTTTTACCGCGCCAATCATTTTATTTTTGCAGCATTGTATCTGTTAGTAATATTATTCTTAATGGCAAATGATGTTCGTACGGTATTGTTGCTCTCTCCCTGGATCATGGCAGATGGTAAACCAGCGGTGAGCTTACTGAAAATTGGAAAAAAAGACAAAGCGATCAGTTACAGTACCGCTGTACTGGAATGGTCTTTAGTAAGGAAGCATTTCAGGGATTATCCCAAACCGGTCAGGGATATACTGATGAACTGCTGCATGGAAGCCCTGGACGAAACCCTTTCGGGCATCAAAAAAGCCTTTGAGCTGAAGCGCAATGAGGAAGCGTTTGATGAATTCTGTCGTAAAAATCTTATCAAATACTGGCATAGAATGCTCGAAGCATTTCAGCCGTATTTTCCATTAATAAAATGGTACCACCAAATACGGCAGCCTGGTAAAAAAGCATTGCTTACCGGCCCGTGCAGCTTCAGCAGTTTTAAGCCAGGGCTAAGCTTTGAAGTATCGGGGGAGCAGCAGAGGCTTCGCATAAAAACCAATGTGCATATTCATAACGACGTTTACCCGATAGATATATTTAACCGCACTCGTTTTTTATTAGAAAGCAAAAACGAATACTTTATACTCTCTTATGTCGACTATCTTACGCTTGAAAAGCTGGGATCTGTGAACTGGGTGCAGTACGAAAATGCGCCGGACCTGTTTGCCATGCATATACTGGCTCCGCTGGATGAGCGCTATACTGTAAACCGGAACGGTCATTTCCCTAAACAGGAGCTTGAGGTAGCCCCTGTTATCCGGCTTATGTTAAGCGAGCTGAATAACGCTTTTTTGATGCTTACCCCGCAGTGGCTTTACGACGGGCATTTGGTTGATGGCGAATGGAAAGACAGGTTTGAAGCGACTGTGGATGGCGCTATCCGGGTTATAAAACGGAGCAGGGAAGCCGAAACCCGGCTCATACAAACGCTGGTAGCACTCCACCCTAATTTTGCTAATCAGCGGAACGGCTATTATTACCTGTCTTTTGCTGATGCACAAAAAAAGCAGTGGTTCCTCAAAACATATCACCGCTTGCTGCAAATGGATATTGAGATTGTGGGAATGGATATGCTCCGGCATTTCCGCTATTCTTCTCATACAGCAGTAACGACCATGAAACTACTGAATGAAGATGAGCACCGTTTGTTATATGAGATGGAGCTGGTATTTGGGCAGGAAAAGGTGCCGTTGAATGAACTGCAGCGCATGTTACTGGCAGGACAAAAGGCAGTATTGCTCAAAGACGGATCACTCGGACTCTTGAGTGAGGAATGGTTACAGCAATATGCACCGGTGTTAAAGCATGGAAAAGTAAAAAGCAATACGATAGAACTGCTCCGGTGGATGGCGGTAGCCAAACAGGACGCTACAGAAGAAATGCCTGCCCTGAAGCTGGCCATACAAAATAACTGGTGGCGGAAATGGGAACAATGGCAATCCAGCGCTGACCCGTTATATGTTTTACCCGCTTCTGTTCATGCCACACTAAGACCTTACCAGCAAAAGGCATATGAGTGGATGTTGTTGTTAAATGAGATAGGTGCAGGTGCATGCCTGGCCGACGACATGGGTTTGGGTAAAACCCTGCAGGCCATCTGTGGGATGGTTCATTTTATTGACAGGCACCCCGGAGTGAAGAATATTGTTGTTTGCCCGGCCTCTCTTATTTATAACTGGCAGCAGGAGCTAGAACGTTTTGCACCGGGTATACAAACCATTGTTTATCACGGATCGGTAAGACAAAAAGAACAGCTTACACAACCCGGGGTGCAAATTGTTATTACTACTTATCATACTTTGCGGAGTGACGTGGATTGGATCTGTGAGCAATCTTATGGCGTTGCGGTAATAGATGAAAGCCATAATATAAAAAATCCGGCTACGCAGATAGCGCAGGCGATAATGAAGCTGCAGGCTGCTTTTCGTTTGGCCTTAAGCGGTACACCGGTGGTCAACAATACCTTCGATCTGTATATGCAGCTCAATTTTGTGGTTCCGGGAATGTTTGGGGGGCGTGATTTTTTTAAAAGAGAATATGCTGATCCTATAGACAACAATGCAGATGAAGAGAAAATAGCCACATTAAAAAAGCTTACCGCTCCATTTATATTGCGTCGCACCAAAGAACAGGTGGCAAAGGATCTGCCGGAAAAAACAGAATCTGTTCTGTGGTGCGAGATGAACGGATCACAGAGAAATGTATATGAAGAAATTTTAGAGCAAACCCGCAGCAGCATTTTCCTTGAGATCGAAAAAAGCGGACTGGCAAAAAGTAAATTATCCATCCTGCAGGGCATGACAAAGCTGCGGCAGGTATGCAGTTCACCCTTGCTGCTGCCGGATAAGGAATTGCAGCGCTGCAGCGAATCAATAAAAACGGAAGTATTGATGGATGAGCTGGATAATATCCTGGGAAGCCATAAGGCGGTTGTTTTTTCGCAGTTCAGCTCCATGCTCCGTTTGCTGGCTGGTGAATGCAAAAAAAGAGGATTGGACTTTTATCATTTCGACGGGCAAACGCCTCCTGTAAAAAGAAAGGAAATGGTGAACGCATTTCAAAAGGAAGGCAATAAGGTTAATTTATTTTTGATAAGCCTGAAGGCAGGTAATACGGGGCTAACGCTTACTGCTGCCGATTATGTGTTTTTATTCGATCCCTGGTGGAACACTGCTGTGGAGACTCAGGCCATAGACCGTACGCACCGCATTGGCCAAACAAAAAGTGTGTTCGCTTATAAAATGATCTGCAAGGATACTATAGAAGAAAAAATAATTAAACTGCAGCAAAAGAAAAAGAAGCTTTCCGACGATCTTGTATCAGCCGATGAAGGTTTTGCCAAATCGCTCACCGAAGAAGATGTGCAGTATCTTTTTAGTTAACGCAGGTTACTTTTGTATGCAAACATTGTTTTATCAGGTTACAAGAGTGCCAACTTTTTCACCTTTTACTACACGAAGCAGGTTGCCCCGCTTGTTCATATCAAAAACAATGATGGGCAGCTTGTTTTCCATGCAAAGTGTAAAAGCGGTCATATCCATTACTTTCAGGTTCTTATCAATGCATTCTTTAAAGCTGATGGTTTCATATTTGGTAGCCGATGGATTTTTTTCGGGGTCGGAAGTATATATACCGTCAACTCTTGTTCCTTTTAAAATTACATCGGCTTTTATTTCTATCGCCCGTAAAGAACCTGCGGTATCTGTAGTAAAGTAGGGGTTACCTGTGCCTGCGCCAAAAATCACTATTCTTTTTTTCTCAAGGTGGCGTATCGCCCTTCTGCGAATATAGGGCTCGGCGATCTGTTCCATTTTAATGGCGCTCAGCAAGCGTGTAAACAAGCCTGCTTTTTCGAGTGCAGCCTGCAATGCCATGCCATTGATAACGGTGGCAAGCATACCCATATAATCTCCATGTGCCCTTTCTATACCTGTTTCCAGTTCGTTCATACCCCGGTAAATATTACCGCCTCCGATCACTATAGCTACCTCCACACCTGCGTCGTGCACCGACCTGATTTCGGCGGCGAAGTTGGTTAAAATACCCGGATCCAATCCAAAACCGCTGTTGCCTATGAGTGATTCGCCGGAGAGCTTAAGCAGGATACGTTTGAACTTTTGTTGCATGCATAAAGGATTTGCCGTGCGAAGATAGGGGAAATTATGAATGACAGCAGCCTGTTCACCCGAAGATATGCCACCCGGACGTTAAGGCAGAAAGTCCTGATCTTCGGGTTTTATTTTCTTCGTGTTGTAGTAGATTAAGTGGCAAAATATTCGTTTTAGCCAGCCCTTTTAGTTTTGAAAACAATACAGCAAGAGCTCTTTTATAATATCGGTCGCGATTATTTGCCCACCTTTTTGGCCGGTTTTAAAGCTACTTTCCTGTTGGCTGTTTTCTTCTTATTGGCCAATTGTAATTGTGTTTTACGGATGCGAAGTCTTCTCTTAGCTGCTTCGGCAGCTTTTAAAACCGCATCTTCAAAAATGTGAGATCTGGTTTTAATGTATTCGTCTTTACCCGGTATCCGGATATTGAGCGTACAGTTCACCACTTCATTTTTACCTTTTACTTCATTGAGCAGGGTTACCTCTATTTCCTGGATATCTTTATAATACCTGTCGAGCGAGCCCAGTTTTTGGGTTACGAATGCTTTCAAAGAAGGACTTGCCCTGTGCCCCGGTGTTTCAATACGGAATTTCATGATTCATTAATGTTTTTGTGAATGGCAAACATAAGTATGTTGGCGAAATAAAAAAATGATTCCAGGCCTATGATCAAATGATCTTTGTCAGATCCTGCCTCTGAATACATGGATCGCCAGGCATATCATTCAAACCTGTTCAATACCTGCGCCATTGCTTCTGCAATTCTATCGTTGCACAAATTGCCTATGCTTCCCTCATGCGTATGGCGGAGCTGCTTTTTATAATCGAAATGAAATGCGCCTTTTTCTATATCATTCCCTACCTGCCGGTATGCATCACGAAAGGAAATGCCTTTGTTTACCAGTTCGTTCACGGCTTCCACGCTAAAAAGGTACCTGTATTTTTCATCATCCAGTATGTTTTCCTTAATGCTGATATTGGATAACATCAATACCATCATTTGAATGCAGGCTTTCAGCTCTTCAATGGCCGGGAATAATATTTCCTTCGTAAGCTGCAGGTCGCGGTGATACCCCGATGGCAGATTATTGATAAGAAGAGTAAGCTCATTGGGCACAGATTGAATGCGGTTGCACTTTGCACGGATCAGCTCAAATACATCGGGGTTCTTTTTGTGCGGCATGATGCTGCTGCCCGTTGTTAACTCATTCGGAAAAGAAATAAAACCGAAGTTCTGGTTCATGTATAAGCAGGCGTCCACTGCCAGCTTGCTTAGCGTTGCAGCAACGGTGCTCAAACCAAAAGCTACTAATTTTTCTGTTTTGCCCCGGCTCATCTGGGCATATACGGAGTTATGGTTGAGAGCGGAAAATTGCAACAATTGTGTAGTTAATGTTCTGTTTAACGGGAACGAAGAGCCATATCCTGCGCCGCTGCCCAATGGATTTTTATTGGTTACATGATAGGCGGCTGCCAGCATTTCCAGGTCATCTGTAAGGCTTTCTGCGTAAGCGCCAAACCATAGCCCAAACGACGATGGCATGGCAATTTGCAGGTGTGTGTACCCGGGCAATAATTTATCCTTATGCTTTTCGCTTTGGGCGATCAGTAGATCAAACAAGCCTTTTGCTTCTTCTTTTATATTGAGTATCTCTGCCCGCAGGTATAATTTCAGGTCAACGGCTACCTGGTCGTTGCGGCTTCTGCCGCTATGTATTTTCTTTCCCGCTTCGCCTATCCGTTGGGTTAACAGGTATTCTACCTGGGAATGTACATCTTCTATGCCTTCTTCAATGGTGAATTTGTGCTGTTCAATTTCCTCAAGGATAATTTCCAGTCCCTTTACGGCCTGTGCTCCTTCTTCCGGGGTCATCAATCCTGCCTCCTGCAGCATTTTTACATGGGCAATAGAGCCCTGTACATCGTAGCGGGCAAGCAGCAGGTCAAATTCTTTGTCGCGGCCTACTGTAAATTTTTCAATCAGCTCGTTTGTGGAAGCGTTATCTTTTTGCCAAAGTTTCATGTGCGTAAGTTACAAGTTGCAGGTTATTTTCGTGTTTTAATGATGTCATTTTATGAACGCCAATCGCCGTTTGTTTTGATCCTGCACATATCTGCAGATCATGCTAACTTTTCATGGTTAAACATTTTAATAAAAATACAAAAGAAATATTTTGGATGTATTACGTATTTCCCCTGCGTCTTGTACCTGTAACCTGAAACTTCACATGAAGCAAAGCTGGAGTGCACCCCCTGGTGTTTGCAGCCCTGTGACCTGCACCTTGCAACTTATCCTACAACACCTTTCCCAGCATTTCCACATACAATTCAATCCCTTTTTTTATTTCATCAATATATATGTATTCATCTGCCGTATGGCTTCTTGCCGAATCACCCGGTCCTATTTTTAATGCAGGAAAGGGTATAAGGGCCTTATCTGAAGTGGTGGGAGATCCGTAACAGGTTCTGCCTGCTTCCAGTCCGGCTTTAACGATGGAATGGTCCAAAGCGATGGAAGACGACTTCAGGCGTAAGCTTCTGGGCTTTACATTACAGTTTACATTGCTTTTGATGATATCCAGTATTTCTTCAAAGGTATACAGTTCATTTACTCTTATGTCGGTTACAAAGCTGCATTGAGAAGGTACCACATTGTGTGCTTTATTTTCCGTTTCAATAACGGTTACACTCATCTTTACCGGGCCCAAAAAATCCGATACCCGCGGAAAACGGAAGCTGCTGAACCATTCAATGTCTTTTATGGCCCTGTACACCGCATTGTCTCCTTCTTCCCGCGCTGCATGCCCTGCAATGCCGGCGGCAGTACAGTCCAGTACCAGCAAGCCCTTTTCGGCAACTGCCATCTGCATTTGCGTTGGCTCACCCACTAACGCAAAGGCCCACTTTCTTCCGGGCGGGTTGAACGAAGGACTGTTCAGCAGGTACTCAATACCGTTTTTACCGGAGATCTCTTCTTCTGCGCTGGCGGCATATACGATATTGTATTTCAGATCTGAACGATCATAAAAAAATAAAAAAGCAGCGAGCAGCGCAACCAGCGGCCCTCCCGCATCATTGCTCCCCAGCCCATATAATCTTCCGTCTTTTTCAACCGGGCTGAAGGGATTGAGTGTATATGCTTTATTGGGCTTTACCGTATCGTGGTGCGAGTTGAGCAGGATAGTGGGCTTGCTTTCGTCGAAGTATTTGTTTAAGGCGTATATATTATTACCTATGCGGAAATGCGGTATTCCTTTGTGGGCAAAAAACAAACCGATCTGTTCAGCAGTTTTATCTTCTTCACGGCTGAAAGAAGGTATAGTGATCAGTTCCTTCAACAGATGAATGGCTTCGGCAGTTGATATGGAAATGGTATTACTCATTGAATAATGGTTGTGCCGGCAGCACCGTTAATCAACAGTTCCAGGCTTTCTGCTTTTCCGATGATCACTTTTTTTACGCCGCTGCCCAGTGCTGCAAAGGCGTTATCCAATTTGGGTATCATGCCGGCAAATATTTTTTGTTGCGATTTTAACTGTTCATAAAAAGACGGGTTGATCTCTTTGATTACGGTGGTGTCATCTTCGGCATCCAGCAGCACGCCGCTTTTTTCAAACGAATAGATGAGCGTTACGTTATAGAAAACAGAGAGCGCTTTAGCTGTTTCCTGCGCAATGGTATCGGCGTTGGTATTGAGCAGTTGCCCGTTCTTATCATGGGTAATGGGTGCAAGCACTATCGCAAAATTTTGTTCCAGTAAGGTGTTTAGAAATGCTGCATTTACTTTGTCCACATCTCCGGCAAAACCGTAATCGGTGCCACCGGTTGCTTTTCTTTTATGGGCAAGTATAACGTTGCCGTCGGCGCCGCTCAGCCCTATTGCATTACAGTTCCTGGACTGTAATTGCGCCACAATGTTCTTATTGATGTAGCCCGCATATACCATGGTAACGATCTTCAATGTTTCGGCATCGGTAATCCGTCTTCCTTCCACCAGTTGCTGTTTGATGCCCACTTTTTCCGCCAGCCTGGTGGCTGATTTCCCGCCGCCATGCACCAGCACAAACGCAGCTCCGGTGCTGAGCGTCGCAAAGGATTCAAGGAAAGAAAACAGCTTTTTTTCGTCATCAATGATGTTTCCCCCAATCTTTATTACAAATGCTTCCCCCATGCTCTATAAGGATTGATGGCTTAGGATTTCCGACAGGACGGCCTGTGCAGCCCAAACCCGGTTGGAGGCCTGCTGCGTAATGATGCTGTTTACCCCGTCTAATATTTCATCGCTCAACTCTACGTTTCTTCTTACCGGCAGGCAGTGCATTATTTTTGCATTACTGGTTTGGCTTACTTTTTCATTCGTCAGCATCCACTCCGGATCATTGCAATATATTTTTCCGTAATCATTATAGGTGCTCCAGTTCTTTACATACACAAAATCGGCGTCTTTCAGCGCTTCTTCCTGGTTATGTGTGATAGTTGCACCTTTCGTAAATTTTTCATCCAGCTCATAATCTTCAGGGTGGGTGATCGTAAAATCAGCTTCGCCCCATGCATTCACCCATTGTGAAAAACTATTGGCCACGCACTGGGGTAATGCTTTTACATGCGGGGCCCAGGTGAGTACGATCTTGGGTTTTTGGTTTTTGGTTTGTGGTTTGAGATTTTGCAGAACCTCGGTAATGGTTATAATGTCTGTTAAACTTTGCAGGGGATGTAAAGTAGCGCTTTCAAGGCTTAC
>NZ_DAOMOZ010000132.1:0-13751 GCF_035444585.1 Agriterribacter sp. | reverse complement strand
TTCCAGGTAGTCATAAAACCCACACAAACCGCGCATTTGATCCTTTCATCCAGTCCGCCCATGAACACGGTACGCATACCGCCACCCGATAAGCCGCCACAGCCAATGCGGCCGGCATCCACATCCTTTCTCGCGCACAATATATCCAGCGCTTTTTGATCTTCCGCAAAAAATACGCCCGGCCAGGTAGTGCCTGCGCTGAATAAGGATTTTGCCATTACATGCTCATGCTCCGCCGCCCATTGGTTATACGCTGCTATATTTTCAGGCTTTTCCGGATCATTGTCATTTAAACCATTGCGCAAATGTTCCGGCACATCCTGCAGCATTACCCTGCGGCTGGCAAAAGGAAAGGCATCCGGCACCATTACCACATAGCCTCTTTTGGCAATTTCATTGGCCCAGGCCAACCCCTCATAAGATTCCTGCTGATGCACAATATCCAGGGGATGCTGTTCACCGGAAGTGCGGGTTATTTTGCGGGTGCCCAGGTATTTATTGCCGCCATGATCGTGGAAAGCGAGGATGCCGGGGAGCCGGTCTTTATGGTTCAGCGGCTTTAATACAATGGCGTCTGTTGGCCGACCATAGGGTAGTTGCCAGCTTATTTCTTCTATATGCAGTCCATCGTAAGCATATTGCTTTTTTACATGCACTGCGGGTGTGCCTTCAATAACAGGAACGGCTAACCGTTCCCGTAACCGTGTTCGCGCAGCTTTTCTCCATGCATCCATATCCTTCCATTCTTTTTTACGGAACGAAAAAGCAGGCAGCCTGTTCTGTGTTAAACCCGCAGCCCATGAGCCATAGATACCGATCATGCTCAGTTGCGTTTCATTGAACGCGTTGTTTTTTTCGGAAGACATCATGTTGGTATTTGAAAAAGACGGATCATGCTGATCGGAAAAATCCTTTGCGCCGGCAATTCCCTTTAACAGACCGCTTCCTGCAACACCCAAACCTGTAAGCCCTGTTAACTTTAAAAATTTTCTGCGTTTGCTTTGCATGACCCTGATTGATCAATGAAATTAAGCATACGCCGCTTAACCGGCAAGTGAAGATCTGACCAGGTAGGCTTTTAGGAGGCCCGGGATATTGATACAGGAGGGTTTTATTTTTTCAACTGGCATTTACTGCTGATCTACCGTAAAATGCTTATTTATGCAATGAACCGCCTGCTCAAAACAGTGTTTTCGCAAAATGATACAAAAAAACAATGTAACTATAATCGGGGGCGGGTTGAGCGGACTGGCTCTGGCTTTTTTTCTTCAAAAGAAAGGTATTAAAACCACCGTCATAGAAGCTTCCGGAAGGCTGGGAGGCCGCATATATACCGTTGCCGGTGCACTCGGCACGCCGTTGGAATTGGGCGCTACCTGGTTTTCAAACATACATCAGCATTTGCCGGCATTAACGGAGGAGCTGCATTTAACAAAATATCCGCAGTATTCAGAAGGCATCAGTCTTTTCCAGACCAAATCATTTGAAGCGCCGCAAAAGTGCAGTTCTCACTTGCATTGCCGGCACCGCTTAGTCAAATACTTCCCGCTGTTCAAACCTGGATGGCCGGCGCTGTAAAGTTTACGCTTGAATACAATGTGTTTTTTTGGCGAAAAGAAGGCTACTCGGGAATGCTGTACAGCCATGCGGGGATAGTAACAGAAATGTATGACCACACCAGCTTTGAAGAAGATAAATATGGGTTTACCGGGTTTCTCAACAGCGGCGCGGTATCCTATAGCCGGGACACGCGCAGGGAATTGGTGCTGCCACAGCTCGGTGAGCTTCTGGGAGAAAAGATCATGCACCCGGCCAGCTATTTCGACAAGGTATGGAATGACGAATTTATTGCGGATGGAAGTCCAGCCTTTTCACGCCCCATCAGCATAACGGCCATCCTGCTTTTTTCTCGTCTTACATGGATGGAAGGCTGCATTTTTGCGGCACAGAAGCGGCGGCGGCATTCCCGGTCTATATGGAAGGCACTGTTATTGCTGCAAGGTCTGCAGCCGGCAGGCTTTAGTGCAGTTGAGATTTCTTTTACATTTTGCTGTCTATCTTTGCCTCCCTGCATATGTCATTACAGGTCCCCGGAAATACTACAGAAGAGAGCAAAGCAAAAAAGTTAAAGGAAATTGCCGTGTCCTGCCTGAAGCTGGGCACTATAGGGTTTGGCGGCATTGCCGGTATGGTAGCTACTATAGAAAATGAAATGGTGGTAAGACGTAAATGGATAGACCACCGGCATTTCATGGATGTGCTGAGCGCCTCTTATATCATCCCGGGCCCTAATGCTGTTGAAGTGGTGATGCATTGCGGAAAAGAGCGTGGCGGCCGCGCAGGACTGGTGGTTGCAGGTATTTGCTATATACTGCCTGCCATGCTGATCTGCCTGCTTTTCGGGTATTTTTACCAGCGCTACAGCGCGCTGCCGGATGTGCAGGATTTTATTTTCGGTATCCGGCCTGCCACCACTGCACTGGTCATCGGTACGGTTTTCCGGTTGTGGGGCAAAACCCTCAGGAACAATACAACCCTTATTGTACTGTGCCTCCTGGTTTTTGCCGGCTCACTGTACGGCATGAACGAAGTGCTGCTGATCCTGGCAGCGGGGGGTATTAATTATTTTGCTTACCGCACAAAGGATAAGCTTCCCGTACTTACAGGATTATTTTTTTCGCCGGTATTGCTGCAAATAAGCGCCCGCTTTTCCGACAGCAGGCTCTTCCTGATCTTCCTTAAGATCGGCGCGGTATTGTATGGCAGCGGCTATGTGCTTTTTGCATACATGGATGAATCGCTGGTGCGGAATAACCACTGGCTCACCCGCCAGCAACTGATGGATGCTATAGCCGTGGGGCAGATCACCCCGGGGCCTATACTGTCGAGCGCTACATTTGCGGGGTATCTTGTAAACGGTACAACGGGCGGACTGATAGCGACCGCGGGCATTTTCCTCCCTTCCTTTTTTATTTCCTTTTTTCTGCACCGGCTGCTTTCCTCTGCCAGGAAAAGCCAAAAGCTGAGGGTCTTTTTAGACGGCTTAAGCGCAGCTTCCATTTCAATTATAGCGGTGGTAGGGCTTCATTTGTTTACAGCGTCTGTGCGGCAATGGCAGGGTACAGTGATCATGGCTGTATGCCTTGCGCTGATGCTTTTTACCAAAAGGCTGAGCACTGTTGTGATCATATTGGCCGGCAGCATCGGCGGCTTTTTGCTGCTGAGGGTATGAAGTCATTGCTCTGTTGTTTTTCGGTGCCGGAAGGATCGAACAAAAACTGTTCTGCCCGGTTTAATACCCTGCACCTGCCAGTCCCAAGCCTTATAAAATAAAAAAAGGGGCAGCATAAAAATGCACCCCCGTTTTAAATCCAATATCCTATGAAAAACCGATGTAAATATAGGTTTACATTTAGTTTAATTAAGCATTTGTGCTGTACAATTCGATAAACGGGCAGTTTACTTCGATGAATTGCACTGCCTGCCTGTTTCCCATTCTTCCATCATGGTTCTGCTGCCGATGAACAGGGGCGAGCGCTGGTGCAGGCCGGCGGGTTCAATATCCAGTATGCGTTCATAGCCGTTTGTTGCCAGCCCACCGGCTACCTCCACTATAAAAGCAAAAGGATTGCATTCGTACTGCAGCCTTAGCTTTCCTTGTGGCATACCGGTTGTGGCAGGATACATAAAGATCCCTCCCTTCAGCAGATTGCGGTGAATATCGCTGACCATGCTGCCGGTATAGCGTTGCGTATATGGCCCGCCCTCCTGCGCTGTGTTGCACTGGTATTTTTTGATAAAGCTTTGTACCCTTTCGTCAAAGTGATAAAAATTACCGTGGTTTACCGAATATATTTTCCCGTGCGCAGGGCATTTGATACCGGGATGGCTGAGACAAAATTCTCCTATGGAAGGATCCAGCGTAAAACCGTTCACGCCCCTGCGGGTGGCGTATACCAGTATGGTGGATGAGCCATACACGATATAACCTGCTGCCACCTGCCGGATGCCGGGTTGCAGGAAATCACGCTCCTCAACTGCGGCTCCTTTTGCCGAAAGCCGGCGGTAAACGCTGAATATGGTTCCAACGGAAACATTTACATCAATATTAGAACTGCCATCCAGTGGGTCAAAAAGGCAAATGTATTTTGACTGGCGGCTGGCTTCATCATTGAATGCCACAAAGCTGTCCCATTCTTCGCCCGCTATACCCGCGCAACTGATGCCATGCTGCAAAACGCCTGTAAACTGGGCATTGGCGAACAGGTCTAATTTCTTTACTTCCTCGCCCTGCACATTCACCATACCTGCTTCGCCCAGTATATCGGCCAGTCCCGCCTTGTTCACTTCCACGTTCACTCTTTTTGCCGCAAGCCCGATGTCTCTCAGCAAACCCGACAGCTCGCCGGTGGCGTGGGGAAAATTCCTTAATTGCTGAATGGTGAATTCGTCGAGCGTATAAACTTTTTGGCTGATGGTCATTTGAAGTATATTTAAACTAACAATTGTTAGTCAAATATTGTATTTTTTGCGCTTTCTGCAAAAAAGGAATAACGGCGGAGATATGCCACGAAGACACTAAGACACAAAGTTCTTGTTGGCGATGCCGGAACACATCGCCCATCCCACGAACATCAACAACGGCAGAAAAGCAATACTTCATTGCGGAGGCTTTCTGAAAGCCGTTCGTGATGATGGGGTATCGCTTTGCTTTGCCGGGTTGCAAAAGCTGATCCTTTCGCCCTTTTCATATACTGTAATACCTGCTTTGCGGATCTCCGAATATACCTGTTCGCGGGAAGCCCGGTAGCATATAGAAGTATTGATCCGCAAATGCTCAGGGATACAGTTAAGGCTTTCCACTGTAAACCCGCACCACCGGCTCATGTCTGCAACAAACTGCCGTAATGATGCGTTTCGGTAGTTCCGGGTAGCTTTTGTCCAAACCAGCGCTTCCCCAACATCAGCATTCCGTCTAAAAAATATAGAATCTGCGATAGCATTATTGGCTTTGGCGTAGCTTTTAATAACCGCCTGGTTGCCGGAGCAATCCATTTCTTTTTTGTGAATGCCCTGCCTGCTGAATGCTATAATACGGCCACTGACAGTGGTGGCTTTGGTATAACCGGGAAACGCAGATACGGAAAACTCACCACCGGTGGTTTGCAACTGGCTGTTGGAGGTTTCCACTATCAGTCTTCCGGGCTTTGGTTCCTCCTGCATTTTAATATAGGCTTCTCCGTTAAGCTGTATATAACAGGTATCCGACCCCGTGGTCATGAAGGGGAGCTTCAGCGAAGAGCCTGCATTAAGGTGCACGCTGACGCCACCCGGCAGTTGAATAATATACTGCAAGCGTGTTCCGGTAAATACTTCCATAAACCAGCCTCGTGTGGTATCCACAGGCAATGTTTCCGCCAGGCGGGTCAACGTCAGGATGCCCGGGGCCTGCCGGCGGATCCTGAAGTTGTTGACATGCGCAACCAACCAGGCCGCATTGCTGTCAGGGGTTAGAGCTGTTGTATCACCCCACCGTACGGTGCAGGCAAATTCCGATCGTGGTATTTCATTCCGGGAAGGCGTGTCGCTGCATTCCCCTGTTGCATTGCTACCCGGCCACTTGTTGAGTATGAAATGGTTGACCGCCATCATCAGCAGCAGCAACAGGCAGGCGGCTGCCGCCGGCTTACCGTATGCCAGCATGTTTTTGTTGCGTTGTATGCTTTGCGCATTGTTCACGATCTTTGTAAGATCGGGCTCCCAGCCTTCCAGGGCATTGCCCGGCGCCTGCTTTCCCGTGGCATATAATACTTCTGCGGTCATATTGAGCAGCTCATCTTCTTCATATATTTTCCAGCAGGCTTTCAACCGCTCAAGCTCGATGCCCGTAATAGCACCCTCTATATATTTTTTGATCAGTTCTTTAACGTAAACGGATTGATGGATCATTGTAATTGTTTTTGACATCTTCAAATAATAAAGCTGCTTAAGGCCTCTTCCATATAGCGCCTGATCTTTTTCAAAGCCCGGCTCAACTGGTTTTTTACTGTTTGCACCGATACGCTGAATTGCAAAGCGATCTGCCTGTGCGGCAGTTCTTCTATTTTGCTCAGCAGCAGTATATTTCTCTCCTGCGGTGGCAGCCTTTCCGCAGCCTTCCTGAAAAGCGCCTCCAGTTCTTTGCGTTCTGTTTCTCTTGCTGCATGGTCGTTACCGGGTAAACACAGATGGTTTTCCAGCGGCTCGGTATAATATTTTTTTTGCGCTCTTATTTTATCAATGGCAATATGGTGGGCAATGGTCAGCAGCCAGGGCAAAGGTTTTTCTTTTTGGGCCGCTTCTTTCCGTTGTATCCACAGTACCAGCATGGTTTCGGCAATAACATCTTTAATGAGATCCTCATCATTGCGGATATAGTTTTTGATGTACAGTACCAGCACGGTTTTGAAAGCCCTGTAAATAGCCGCCAGCGCGGCGTTGGCCGAGGCGGGATGCATTCCCAACTGCCTGAAAAGATCGAAGTCATCGTATTTCATAACCTGCTGTTAGCCTGTGATACCTTAAGGAAAAATGCCAATTGATTTTCAACCGGCGATACTTTACCCAAAAAAGTTCAAAAAAAGTTGGCCTTTCAGATGGTACGAAACCTGTTTTTTTTCGAGTCTGTATATAGGAGGATGATATAAGAGCAGTAACCGTAGCAGGTATTGACAAGATAGAAAGAATGTTTCAAAAATAAAAGCAATTGCCTGGAAATGTCCAAATAAAAACTCATGGACATAATGAATATTCATTTGGCTAAAAATTAAGTATAGCGCTAGTAATAATATTTGATTCACGTCAGAATTATCTTAGAAATAGTCCGGTAATATTATAAGGAAAATGGTTTGCTTATAGCTATACTTTTTGAATCGGGTAATGATATCGGCTCAGCAATAATATGTCTGTATATGCCGTGAAGAAGATTTCATTGAAAAACAAATGAAATGATAAATAAGACGCTACAATATGATCGGGAAAGAGAATACCGGTATTGGATCATTGCTGATACCATCAATGCCCTGCTGCTATTGTTATTCGTATATACGGCATTGAGCAAGCTGACAAGATATAAGGCGTTTACAGTGGCTTTAGAAGAGACGCCTCTAATTGGCAGATATGCCTCAGTAATAGCTTGGCTACTGCCGGTAACAGAAATATTAATTGCCGTTCTGCTTTTTTTTCCGAGAATCCGGTTAATAGGTTTATTTACATCATTTGCCGCCTTGTTAGCTTTTACTGGTTACCTAATATATATGGTCGTATATATTCCTCACCTGCCTTGTAATTGCGGAGGGGTGCTCAACAGCCTGAGCTGGAAGCAACACATTATATTCAATGTATTCTTTTTGCTCATTAGCGCATGGGGTATATGCATATCTGTCGGGAAGAGAACATCACTAAAAAAGAAGCCACCATAGTTCCCGTCTGGGAACAAACTACTATTTCAGAACAACTTTAATGAATCGAAAACAAAACTTTCAAATGAAAATCAATTATTATGAAACGATACTTATTGAGCATAGCCGCTGCTCTGGTTGCTATAGGAACTGTGGCATTTAATACTCCTGAAAAGGAATACGCTATGCATGTCTTTGAATTTGATAGCTCTAATCCCGGGGGATATTCAAAAGCAAATGTTGAAAATATAAGCAAGACCTATTGGAAGTATGTTCCGGGTGCTAGTTTATGCGGAGGATCTATCAAAGCTTGCAGAATACAGGTAAGTGATGCATACGTTGATAACCCTTTGAATCCGACAGCTTTAAAATCTACTTTTTCAATAACAGCTCAAGAAAGCTCTCCTGGTATTGCTTATGTGCAAAGTATACCCGGAACGCCAACTAACCAGATTTCAAATCAGCCATAAAGCACAGTAAAAGAATAGACGATCATAAACGGGAACTGAATTTGCTTCAATTCCCGTTTATTTAATTTTGTGTCATTCCTGTTATATCAATAATATCAGTGGGTAATGGAAGTGCATAATAACTTGCATTCGGCTCAAGGTAATATAGTTTTCCTTCAATTGTTCTTTTTAGAATTATGTTTGCCCCTTCTTTATTCAAACGCTTGATATCCATCCATCTTAACCCACGCATGTAAAGCTCTTTTCTTCTTTCTGAGAGAACTAAGTGAAGCGTTTCTATAAAGTTATGGGCTTCAAGTTCATGAAATGGTAAATTCCTATTTCTTCTTTTTCTCAAAAGAGTATTTAAGTCTTTTATAGCAGACGCAATGTTTCCTTTCCTTGCAAAGCATTCGGAGCGGGTTAAAAGCATCTCACCCGTAGTCAACCCAGAGAAATATATAAAATTACTTGCAGCATAATTTCCTTTGAATCTATAGTAATTACCATCAGGTCTAAAAAAGGCAGTTTTTCTAAGATCTGTAGAATCGTATTGGCTATATAATATTGTATCAACAAGAACACCTGAGGGGTAATTTATGTAAGAGTTTCCATTCATTTCGGTGTAAAAAATAGTTTCTTTATTAAATTGTTTAAATGGGGTATTTGCGGTAACAGAACCATAAATATCATCATCACCGTTATAATCAATCAAATCAGATTTGAGCTCTAAACAAAGGTTTGAATACTTTAGTGCGCTGTCGTATGCTCTCATAGAAAGATAGCACCTGGCTAATAAACCATACGAGGCAGTTTTAGATGGACGCATAACGTGTATTGGCATATCCGGAAGATATTCCAGGCTTTCTTTTGCATCTGAAATAATCTGATCATAGCACTCTTGTATATTTGATCTTTTAGATGGTAAATTAAAATCTGAGCTATATCTTAAAACTATACCTGGCTCTATACCAGCTTTTGAACTGTCATATGCTTTTGCATATACCCACATCAAATTAAGGAAATTGTAACTTCTAAAAAAAAGGGCAGATCCTTTTACATTATTCCAATTTAATTGGTTTTGAAATGTCTCTGGTATTTTGTCTATTTGCTCCAAACAGTAATTCGAAACATATATAGGTAAATACGCTTTTGACCAATCATTTTGGAAATAATAGTCTCCCCTGCTCCAGGTATATATCATTTGATGTTCAATTGGTTTTGAATTATACATTTCATCCGATAAAAAATAGTCATCACAAGAGGCTTCTCCAAAAGAAGGCGATTGTTCTTTGTTCATTGTAAGCGATAAATCAAGTAGTGCCTGGAGATCTGATAGAGCAGTAGGGATTGCCAAGGTACTATCAGGTTTTTTATCAATGTATTTTTTGCAAGAGGTTATAATAAATGCTGTAAATAAATAAACAATCAATACAATAAATTTGGATTTACTATTACTGGATAATAACATAAAAAAAGTTTATTGATTAAAAATTAGACCTTAAGCCTAAGGAAAAGATCTTTGGAGCTGGTACCCCGCCAGGCATATCAGGGTCATAGCGATATTTATTGGAATTCCAAAGAATGCCCAGGTTTGAGGCATTAAAGTATATCTCAGCTTTAGAATCCATCAAATTGAATAGGTTATTGGTTCGATAGCTAATATTTATATACTGAAGCCTGATATGAGCTCCGTTAAGCGTATTGATTTCGGACACGCTATAAAAATTATCCCTGTTGAAATCGTTGGGGTATATAAAAGAAGGGACATTGGTTATTAGCTCGTCTCCCGGGTTTTGCCACCGTATACTATATTCTTTATTTCCTCTTCCATTATTGATTAAACTATTGTAGGTAAGAGACGGCTTCCTAAAATAGTATCCCAGCTTATAACTTACATTGAATAAAACAGAAAAATTTTTCCACGAAAAGGAATTGATCAAAGACCCAAAAGATGTTGGCACGGAAGATCCAATATACTTTATCCCCCCCCCATCAATTCCTTTTTTAGATGATTCCGATGCAATTGCTGAATAATCGGTACTTAAAGAGTTATTTAAATACCCTTGCGGATTTCCATTTTTATCCAGCCCCCCCCATTTATAGGCGGCAATAGAATACAATGGCTTACCAACAAATGGAGTAATTGATTTACCTCCCCCTAGCAGGCTTATTATATTAGTGGAGTACGCGTCAAAGTATTTTACTGTTTTATTGGAAACGAAATTATATATTAAGGTTACGTTCCACTTAAATGACTTGGTTAAGATGGATGAATTTAAAAGAATATCTATGCCCCTCCCTTTCATGTCCGCTACGTTTTTAGTTACTGTCGCCAGATATCCCCACGCAGTATAATCATAAGGAGTCGCAGCGTAAAGATTAGTCCCATTTTTAAAGTAATAATTTACAGACCCCGATAAAAGTTGATTAATTACGTTAAAATCAAATCCGAAATTAATCTGACGACTCTTTTCCCATTTTAATTCGGGGTTGTTAATTGAGGAAATTTGTGCTACTGGCAAATTGGTAGCATAATCAACGCCATAATTTGCTATAGGCAAGGCAACTTTACCTAAATCGACATTCCCACTGTAACCATAGGTTACTTTAAGCTTGGAATAATCTATCCATTTAACATTATACCACTTTTCTTTTGAGACTTCCCAGCCTAAGCCAGCTGACCAAAGAGGGGACCATTTATTATTAGCATTTACGCCAAAAATATTTGACCCATCTTTACGTGCACTCAAGGATAGGGCATACTTTTCCTTAAAATTGTAAAACAGATTACCGTAAAAAGAGATAAACCTTAAATTGGTTTTAGTTAAGGGTACAGCTGCAGGAATTGTCTGATAGTCACCGGTAACAAATGTGGGATAGTAGTTTCTAAAATCTACATTTGTATATAGTAAAGGAGACTCTGTATACCCATAATAAACGGAGCCATCACTTTTATTTATTGCTTCCCTTATTTCGCTGCCAATAGCTGTATTAATAGTATGAGCAGCCCATCTCTTATTATAAGAAAATGAACTCCTTAAATTCTGGCTTTGGTTCATTGAACTAGATGTACTTAATATTCCACCCAACGGAACAATATAATTTATGGCTCCTGTTGAATAATTTATTTGGCTGAATTGATTGATCAGATTTCTTGAGGCGAAACTTTGTTGATCTGAAATTGATTCCAGGTTGTTTCTTTGTTTTTGAAATTGATATAGAAGTTCAAACTGAAGGGAAGGAATAATATGGTAACGGAAGTTGGTATTCCATAATATTTCCTCAAGCTTGTTATTACTCCTGTTATTAGCATAATCTTGAAGTGGATAATACTTCCAGTCAAGTAATTTCCCTTCACCCACTGTATCAATATAGCTATTTCTATAAATATGCGCTACAGGTAAGGGAGAATCGTCATTTTTTGCAAACTTTGTATATGGTACATATCTTCCGTTAATATTTGTAACATTATTATAAGTGTATTTACCACTGCCTGACTGCCCCCCAGTATAATAAATACCCCAATCAAGCTGAATATTTTTACTCAGCTGGTATGTATTAGCAACTCTAAAATTCAATTTATTATAAGTTGCTCCAACATTATCTACACTCCTGTCCAAATTTCCTGATACAAGCCATGCTAAATTGTTTGTTCCTCCTTTAAGATTAATGGAATATTGTTGTGTGATGGCATATTGGTAAAAGTATTTTTCGTACTGACGTTTGGCATCTACATTCATTAAAGTACGTATTTGTTGAGCTGAATCATTTGGTGAGATAAGATCTTCCCTCCTTTTTAAAAGGATTTCAACTGCAGGAGTTAAAGCCTGATACTCCTGGTTGATAATTCCATCAAAATATCCGCGATCAAAAAGCAGTTTTTCAACATTAATATATTCTTCAATACTTATTTCAGGTATTTTTGAGAGGTTTGGTTTTTGTGCTACGATTATATTAGAATTAAATGCTACATTTATTTTTTGATTAAACTTACTTTTTTTTGTAGTTATAACGATTACGCCATTGCCGGCCCTTGCTCCCCAAATAGAAGTAGCAGAGGCATCTTTTAATACTGTTATGCTTTCTACATCGTTAGGATTAATATTCTTTATATCACCTTCAAAGATAAAATTGTCAACAACAATCAGCGGGTCTAAAGGGCCATTAATAGTACTTAATCCTCTTATTGAAATATTTGTTTTATTTAGAGTGTTTCCATTCCCATATTCTTCATTAAAAGCCAATCCGCTGGTCACTCCCTTAAGCCTTTTCAGAATATCAGTACCGGTTTGCTGGTTAAGGGTATTATTATCTATTACTACTACTGATCCGTTTATTTCATTACCCCTGATTTTTTGATAGCCGGTATTTACTATTATCTCCTCCAAATCTGTCGAATTTCTTTCCATTATAACTTGTAAGCCCGCTACGGCAGCGCTAACATAAATACGCTGTGCTTTGTACCCTATATGAGTGATTATCAACGTATCTGGTAAAGCAGGCAGTACTATAATAAAATCCCCTTTATTATCTGAAACAGCATTAATGCGATTTTGAAAAGACTGAATATTTATATTCGAAAGAGGTTTTGCATTCTCTTTTGAGACAATCTTACCTGAAACTATATTTTCCTGAGCCTGGATATTGACATTTAAAAGCAGATAGCTCACTACTATTATAATAAGAAACTCTCTCATAAGTTTTGTATTTAATTATTACTCAGATTGAAAAATATTTAGCGTTTAACAGTTTTCCTTTCCCATACTGGTGTCTCTCCCTGCAATACAAAAAGGATATTTTCTTTTGTTATCTCTCTTGAAGAGGTAATACCAATAACCGAAGCATTTTTATCAATCCAGATATAGTGTGGCAAATATGTATGTGGAAAATACCTTGCTGTTACGGTATCTTCAGCAACGAAAGGAATATGAAATAATTGGTTGTGATCTCTGTTCCATTTTGCATAAAAGCTCTTTATTTTTTCTATGCTGTCCCTTGTTCCGGCGAAATTGTTAACTAATATGATCTGGAGTTCATCACTAAATTGAACTTGTAAGGAATTTACTTTTGTGAACGTTTCTATGCATGCCCCACACCACGTTGCCCAAAAATCCAGTATCACCAGCTTTCCTTTCAGATCTGATAAACGGATCGTGGAATCGGGGTAGTTCATTACATTGGTCAGCACCAGGTCGGGAACGGTATCTCCAATGGTGAGAGGCTTTATTTGGGGTGGAGCATTTTGGGCAAAGCAGCTCAAAACCGGGCATAGCAATGCCAGTACCCCATATTTTAATTTTCTCATAGCAGAAAATTGAATGGTGAATAGAAAGGGTTATACCACAATATGCTGCGCAACGGGCCCGGGCCGGCGGTTTTTACAAAACATGAAAAAACAAGAGAAAAAGTAACCATCCGCGCGGCCCGCAAAGGCCCATTGCATAACGGTTACACCGGATTCTTGGGCTTGCAGGCAAAAAGCAGGATATAGGAATGATAAAAAGCGGGCAACTGTACGGGCAGGCAGCCTGTAGCATTATTGGGGTATAATGCGGGAAATAAAAATGTTACGGCAGATACCCTGCGCACGCAGGCTTCTATGCCCCGGAGGACATTAAAAACACAAGCAGCTTTGGCAAGACGGTTCTCCATCCGTATAAGTGTTGGATGAGCCTGCTGATCACCCTCGCTTCTTATTCTGCCGGCAATATGAGATTCCGTCAAATTAAAAAGCGCGGGACTCAACTTATCGCTTTGAGGCCCTCGGAGAACCCAACCACAAATAAGCAAGTACCCACGCCTAGGATGTCTTAGCCCCCTGAAAGACTGGACTAAAATTGTAAATCAATTTAGTCACAGT
>NZ_DAOMOZ010000131.1:0-13827 GCF_035444585.1 Agriterribacter sp. | reverse complement strand
GGGCCTGAACCAATGATCAGAACCGTTTTGATAGAATTGTCTTTAGGCATTTCTTAATAAAGATTTGAAAGAATCTGGCAGGTATTTCCGCATGAACCTCCTTCGGGTTGGCACTGAAAAAACCGGGCAAAGGTAAGGGTTGAAAAATTAAATGCGAAACTCAGGCGGTTAATATTTCGGAGATATATTATTTACATAAGGAATGAAATAGAGATTGCTAAGGCCGGTTTACCTGAATTAAGAGGCACGTATTGATCCTGTAAGACACGCCATGACATAAAAAAAGACACTGCGATATCAGTGCCTTTTAAAAAATATAGGAGCAGAACCTAACTGGTATGAAACGCAGAAAGCTCAAATTCATCAAGCATAATTTCCTGTTGCTGCTGAACCTGTTTATGATCCTCGTACTTATCCTTTACTTTGGCAATAAATTTCTGTTTTGCCGGTTCTCCACGGAAAGCGCCGATTACAGATCCTGTCATGATGGCCAGTGCCAGTACGATTTTTGTTTTCATCCCTTTCATAACATTCAATTTTAGGTTCAACAATACAATAGTATAGACAATATATAGACGAAAAACGCTGTATTATAGTTTGAAAATATTATACTCTTTTCAGGGTATTTTCGTCGTTTCAAAGATTATTATCAAAAATCAAACGGATGTACCCGCTGTTGTACCTTAATTAGGGTACAAAGCGATCCATTTTCAGGCGGCTCATCAAGGTATTGGGAAAGCATAATACCAGTCCGAAAAAATACTTACGATAATCTTTACAGAGCGGGGGGGCAAAAACAGTAAAAATTTCTTCAGGGGCAGTCACACTTATTTCTCAAAGAGAATGCCAGTTTTTTAAATGTTCAAAAAACAAACGTTAAACAGTCACAAGAAAAACAAATAAGTACTATTGTCGTCGTTTGTAACCTTACTTCTAAGGATCAGGTAAAATGATTTTATTGTTAAATCAATCGTAGGTAGATTTGTTACCCGATACTTAAGAATTACTTTATTGATGAGATGCATTTTTATTTTATTCCTTTTAACCGGTTCCCATTCATTCGCCCAGGAGCATTTGCCTAATATTTATCCTAAAGGGTATTTTATCAAGCCGCTGAATATTCCGGCAAGCTTATCCGGTAATTTTGGGGAACTCCGTCCCAATCACTATCATATGGGACTTGATTTTAAAACCAATCATGTACAGAATCTGCCTGTGCATGCAGCAGCCGACGGGTATGTAGCGAGGGTAAAGATTGAACCCTTTGGTTTTGGAAGAGCCATTTATATCAACCATCCCAATGGACTGACCACAGTATATGCACATCTCAATGTTTTCTTTCCAAAACTGGAACAATATGTAAAGGAGCAACAATACAAGCTGGAATCGTGGAGGGTTTACTTAGACATACCCTCAGGAATGTTCCCGGTTAAAAAAGGCGCTTTTATTGCCAGCAGCGGAAATACAGGTGGCTCACAGGGTCCTCATCTTCATTTTGAAATACGCAATACCGCAACGGACACCAATCTTAACCCCATTTTATTTGGATTTCCCATAGCCGATGATGTTCCGCCCGTTATTCAACGCCTTGCCGTTTATGACCGCAACAAAAGTGTTTATGAACAATCTCCTAAAATGATCGCGGTTAAAAAAACTGTCCGGGGCTATATTACTGTTCCTTCCGTTATAACGGTATCATCCGATAAGGTAAGTTTTGCCGTGGGCAGCTATGATGCACAAACAGGCTCAGCGAACCACAATGGCATTTACCAGGGCATTTTGTATGATGGTTCAGAAGAAGTGATCCGTTTTACCATGGATACGATCAGTTATTACGACACCCGTTACCTGAATGCACATATTGACTATAAAACCAAAGCCGGTGGCGGTCCTTATCTGCAGCATTTATCGGAGCTTCCGGGATATACCAATAGCGTTTACAGCCTACGGAAAGGGAACGGGATACTCAGCCTGACGGAGGAAACTGTACGCAACATCCGCATTGAAATAAAAGATGCCGCAAACAATACGGCCGTTCTGAATTTTAAGATTCGCTACCAGCCACCTGCAACGAAACCGGTACCGCCTGCCGCCAAAATGTATTATCCTTTTATGGTAAATGTAGGGGAAGGAAGCGAAGACTGTGAATTTTATATTGGTGAAAGAGGTTTATATGATGCTGTACAAATTGGTTACCGCAGGTCAGCTTCGGCAAACCCGGTAGTCGTATCGGACATACACACCATTGGAGACGATTACATTCCGCTCCAGGAAGGGCTGGTTGTTCGGATAAAGCCGGATTCGGGCCTGCTGCAGGACAAAAGGAACAGGGTGGTAATGCAGCGGTTTGCAGGAACCAAAAAAGAGATCTCAAAGCCCGAATGGCAGAACGGGTGGGCCGTTGGAAAGTTTAACAGCTTTGGTAGTTTTCAGCTGGTATTGGATGAAACAGCACCGGAAATCATCCCGGTAGGATTTAAAAGCGGCCAGAACATGAGTAAAGCCAGGCGGTTGATGGTTACGGTAAAAGACAACCTGGGCGGGATAAAAAATTTCAGGGCTGAACTGGACGGCAAGTGGATCCGTTTTACCAATGACAAAGCCAGGAATTTTATCTACATTTTTGATGAGCACTGCACGCCGGGAAAGCATTCGTTGAAAATTAGCGTAGCTGATGAGGCAGGTAATACTGCTGCACAGATTTTTACCTTTACGCGGTAAGACAGTATGCCTGCCCCGTGCAGGAACCTGCAGGTTATTGAGCTGGATGAAAGATATGTTCTCCCGGAACAAATAGTTGAGCCTCGCAGGCGCGGAGAGCCGAAGTTGGAAAGCAGTTTTACCGTTTGCACAATATAATGTCCAAAAATATTAATAAATGCACTTTCTAATATGCAATAACTGATTATATTTGCATATTACAAAGTGCAAACAATGGATATCTTATTACAAAAATCAGAAAGACTGGTTCGTAAAGTACAAATGAACAAACAACGGTATTTGTATGATAAAATATTATGGAACAACCGGTTAATAGGTATAAAAGGCGCAAGAGGCGTAGGCAAATCCACCTTATTGCTGCAAAAGCTCAGGCAATTGAAAATGCCACCCGGGCAGGCCAGCTACTGGACGCTGGACGACCTGTTTTTTTCTAACGCAAGCCTTGCAGAAACGGCACAGCGATTTTATAATGAAGGAGGACGGATTTTATTTTTAGACGAAGTGCACAAATATCCCGGTTGGTCGCAACATATTAAAAACCTTTATGATCAGTATGATGATCTGCAAATTGTTTTTACAGGGTCATCTGTTATAGATATTTCCAAAGAAGAGGTGGATTTGAGCAGAAGGGCGCTCATGTACATCATGGCAGGAATGTCGTATCGGGAGTACCTGAACTTCAAATATGATATTCAGCTTCCGGTCATTCCTTTTAAAATGATCATAGATCCGCAAAGCGATTGGCGGGAAAAAATGCCCGAAGGATTCAGACCCCTGGAATTTTTTTCCGAATACCTGCGGCAGGGCTATTATCCTTTTTCTTTAGAAGATGAGTCCGGGTTTGCCATGCGCCTGCAGCAGGTTATTCGCATTATAGTGGAATATGATATGGCAGCAATAAAAAGCTTTGATATTCGCAATGCACAAAAACTCTTGCAGTTGCTTTATATCCTTTCAGCCAATGTGCCTTTCAAGCCCAATATATCTGAGCTGGCCATCAGAAGCGAAATTCACAGAAATACCATTACAAATTATTTGCATTTTTTGGAAGATGCCCAACTGGTCCGGCTGGCATACCCCGCCGGGATAAGTGTAAGCACCTTGCAGAAACCCGAAAAGATATTCCTGAACAATACCAACCTGGCTTACGTGCTGGCAACAGATACCACCGACAAAGGAAATTTAAGGGAAACTTTTTTTGCTTCACAAATGGCCGTGAACCACCAGTTGGGCATACCGAAGCGCGGGGATTTCATAGCAGACAATAAATATGTATTTGAAATTGGCGGGAAAAGCAAAACCAATAAGCAGGTAAAAGAAGAAACGAACAGTTATACAGTGGTTGACGACCAGGATTACCCGGTTACCAAACTGCCGTTGTGGGCGTTTGGGATGGAGTATTGAATGTAAGCCGTGGTTCGTGTACCACGAAACACTACCGGGAGCACAGTAAAAAGGTGAAAGAAATG
Organism: Agriterribacter sp.; assembly: GCF_035444585.1. Lineage (GTDB taxonomy): Bacteria > Bacteroidota > Bacteroidia > Chitinophagales > Chitinophagaceae > Agriterribacter. The sequence continues at coordinate 9,637 of NZ_DAOMOZ010000131.1, read as the reverse complement.
TTTCACTTCTCACATCTCCCGTTTGACACAGCAGTATCTCAGCCCCGCTCTTTCAGCCATTGCAGCAGCCTTACCGATCGCAGGCGCTTACAGATATAAAAAAAGCTGTTGGCAGAAGATTCTTCATAATTTTTTATCAGCAGCTCTTCTTTTACAGGCAGGGGCAGCCGGGAATAGGTTATTGCCCAAAGCATGGTTTTATTTTGTAAGAGCAACAGGTCTCTGTAAAATTCAGTAGTAAGTTTATTGAAATCCGGCAGAGCGGTTTTATATTTTGAATAATCCGCATTACGTGAAGGAACCCGGTAATGGCGTTTACTGAGCTCCAGTTTGGGTTCATCGGAATAGTATTTTGGAGGCGGACTGCCAAAGCCGAAAAGATCGGGTGATCTTTTATTTGGATCCAGGAGTAATGGTCCCAGTTCACTATCCATGATCTTTTTGGCTTCCCATTCCTCATCGAACTGGCGAATGGCGGCCTTATCTTTCCTGTTGAGGTACTCGAAGTCGCTGATCAGGGTTTCTTCATCTATTTCAAAAGATGGGTTTTCGTCCAGCATCCACCCCACCATTTCCGTTCGGCGTTCGCTGTAGCGGTGGCTATAGTACTGTGTCCCTGCCCATGCGCTGATAACCGGGGAAGCTACGGGGTAACGCAGGATTCGGTTCAGGATCATGGGTGATGTATCTGGGTTATTACACAGCCACTGTTCTTCCTCAGTGCCAAGAGGCGCTCCGATGAGCAGGCTGTTGCAGAACACTTTAATGTTTTCTGCCTGTTTACGGCTGATGGGTATTTCGCTATCAAAACACCGTTGAAATGCCCGGCATATTTTCCGGTTCGTTTCGATAGGAAACGGATACAGTAAACCTTTCGTCCTGCCGTAGTATTCTCTCACTGCCTTCACCCTTACACCATATTGTTTGATAGTGGTAAGCAGCGACATTCTGCTGATCCTTTCTTTGCTATACCACAGGTTATCCAGTATATCCGCCAGCGAGGCCAGCACCTTGGGGTTGTACTGGTAATGGGGCAGCACATCCCGCACCCGCAAAAAATCCTTATAGTTCTTTATTAAATCATCCGGCGGATAAGGATTTTCAATAGCGGCAATAGCACGGGAGATTTGGGTGGGGGTGGGTATGGGGGCAAAAATCATGATAAATAATTATTCAAGTTCCAAGAGTGTTTCATTAAAATTATCCCCTCTTTTTTCTGAATTTCGATTCTTCATCACAATTTTTATTTCTTCTAAAGATTGCTGTAAGGCTTCGTTGTTGGGATTGTTGAAAATCGGAATAACGTTGATTTTTGTTCCCTTCGTTTTAAATTTTCCATTTGGTTCAAAATAATCCCACGAATCCCCTGAATCAAAATGGAAATAGTTACTGATTATTTTCCTATCATGCTTCATGGTATTTGAATAGGCAATCAATAAATTAAAATCAACATAGAAACCTGCCTCAAGTAATGCTTGTGAAATGATATTAAATAGCCGATCAATGTTTTTTTCAAATACTTTGTCGATGGGGGAAATAATCAATACTTTGGGACGCTGCTTGAAGATAAAAAATAGATTCGAAAAAATTCCTATCAGTGTATTTAATCCTCGCTGCTTATCACACAGCAAGTATCTATCGCTTATAATAATGGTGTTGCACGGATGTCGTAAGAATTTCAGATCACTCCAACTTTTAACTACTCCATTTTCACCCACTGTAATTCCATTAGAGCTTTTATTCTCAAAATCTCTTATTTTCTGCCACATTTTATAATAGTCATTCAATGACCAAATAAAATATCCATTATGCCCTTTTTTTTCTTGTATGTTAGAAATGGAATTATCGAAGCAGATCAGAGCTTGTTGCTTCTTGATATTGATAATAGGGTTTGCTGATTCTAATGGAGAAAAATGACTTGGATCTGCGGAGAACGATGTTTTATCTCTTCCCGAGACTAATAAAGGAATTATTTTGTTTAATGGATTTCTTTCATCAGTATGGTCATGAGTTGATAAATCCAGATTTAAAAATAAGTTTGTTTCTTTTTTTAAGAAACTATAAAAAGACAACCAATCTGCTTTTTTCTTAGGTGACTCCAGCTCTTCTTTTTCCGAAGGTCTTTTCAGCCAAAAATCTATTAAGATCTTAGGATATAAATAACTGTTCATCAATTCATGTTTTGTAACTTCAATAATTCAAAAGCCCAAAGTGCAGATTCATCGAAAAATCCTTTTCCGAAATCCTTTGTAAGCATTCCATCTTCCCGGATATTTATTTTCTTCACCTGCTTCTCTCCAGGTGGCACTTCCCTTGGCGGGTAAAAATAATAGATCACTGTTTGTTCCGGCTTAATATCTCCTTTTCCGGTAAGGTATTGCAATTTCCGTATCAGGTATTCGCTATGCGTTTCTATTACAAACCGGATATTGAATGTTTTTACCGCATCCATAAACATATCTGCCAATTTGGATTGCAGGGCTGGGTGCAGGTTGGTTTCGGGTTCTTCGATCAGTATGAGTTTGGGTTTGTTATATTGGATCGGGTTAGATGCATCATACTCGTAATCCCATCCTATTATGGGGCAACATGATAATATAACGGGCAATACTTGCGAAACGCCAAACCCTTCATCAGAAAGCATCATCCATTTGCCATCCTTTAGCAGTTTCACTTTGAAGATATCATAGTCCTTATCTTTTTCAAATTTTATTTCATCTGCTACTTTAAATTCCTGCAACCATTTATTCAAAAATCTATCCAGATTATTAAAGGCTTCTTTTTTAAGCCCCGTGGCGGAAAACCTATTTTTCATTAATCTGGAAAAATCGTCATTGTCCAAAATGGATTTAATGCCTTTTGTGCTGCTTCTCTCGGCTGATACAGCTTCCATAGCTACAAAAGGTAAAAAAGCTCTCTTAACTAAAAGTAGATTAGGAAATAAAAACTCTTTGTAAAAATTTTCCTCGACTTCGCTGGGCTCAAAACTTTTTATTTCAATTAGTCTGCTATCTTTTCCCCAAAATTGATTGTAATAGCTTTTTTTACTGGCTATCATTTTAAAGAGGTATTCCAAAAAACTTTCTTTATCATTTAAATTGTCAATCTCGGGCTTAGATAATTTTTCAAATCCACTTTTAAGCGAATGGGTAAAAGCTACTCTTTCGCCACCACTGTTTGGGACGTTTTTCGTACCTCTTGATTCATGAAACCGAAGTGAATAATCTAGTACGGATAGTCCGGTAATTCGTTTTGATGCTGTAATCGGGAAGTTGTCCCTAGAATATATAATATATTTAATTCGTTCTTCTTCCCACTCTTTAGATGATAATATATCAATTATCTCTGTACAAAGTTTTTTTAAACTTTCTTTATTGTACGTTCCATAAAACTTTTTCATTGCAAACTCAAACAGCTTTTCATCTTCCCGATCCTCTGCCCATAAAAATGAAAAATCATAAAAGCGTCCCTCTTTTATTTTTTCAGATACCCCTCGTAAATATTCTGCAATTTCAAAATCCTTAGGATCTGATTCTTGTATTTCTTTTGCTTGCGTCAATGTATATATAAAAGCAGATAAATCTACTATTATATGATATCCTTCGGAATGTTTCTCTATTTTTAGAATAGAAGTCTCCCTGTTCAAAAGTTTCATTTCTATTCCTGTTATTTTCCCTGTCTTTTGTTCATTTTCTTCAACTTGTATGGTGTAGGTTATTACCACCTTTTCTTTTATATACAGCAGTTGTGTTGGTATGGAAAATTTGAAACTATTTTCTCCCTTATCTCTGCCTGTGTGATTAATATATTTTTCCAGCGTACCATATCGCCGCATCATTTCACTTGCATTAATTTCTATACTGAATAAGCTGTCCAGTTCAAATTCTTCCAAATTATCTGATATCCTAATTCCCTTAAAGCTCTCACCAATCAGCTTCATCCCGTTAATTACACTGCTTTTACCGCTACTGTTTGTGCCTGTTAACACTGTAAGTTTGGCAAAATCGAACAAGACCTGCTGTTTAAACACCCTGAAGTTTTCAAAACCGATTCCTCTAAGGATTTCATAGCTCATTTTCTACACTTATTTTATCTGTTAAACATTTTCATTTCGTAAGAATACAGGTTTTGCTTTGCCCTCGTAATAGCTGTATATAAATACCGGAGGTTTACAACTTTGTCCTGCCCGTAATAAGGATGCAATATTACATTATCAAACTCGCTGCCCTGCGCTTTGTGGCAGGTAAGCGCATAGGCGTACCGCAACCTTACGGCATTGAGATACGGGTCATTCCTTATATCGCGGCTGCTACGGTATGCAGGGTTGTATTTCATGGCTTCGTGTATCAATGCCTTTTCCTGTTCTTCTGTCAACCATCCTTTTTCGGAATACAAATGATCCAGGTTCAGCAGGGTTTCAATGGTTACAGGGTCGTTGGCTATATCATCTAACAATAATTTTACTTTCATAAACCGCAACCCGCCGAACGTTTCAACGGAGTCGTTCACTTCAAAAATAGTTCCTGCGTCCCCGTTGGTCAATATATAGCTGTCATTTGTCCAGCCCCGGTCTATTACTACTTTATCTCCCACTTCCGGTTTCGCTGGTGCATAACCCAATTGTTCACGGATGGTATTATTCCACCAATTTACATTTTTATTGGTACTGGCAATCAGTTTTACCGCAGTATTGTTTGCGCTGCGGTAGCACCGCATATACTGTTTTAATGCAGCGGAGGGGTTGGGCAGGTTTATTTTATAGAAGGTAGTGTCGGTTTTATCCTCACTTATGCTTCTTCTCAGCAGTTGCGCTCCTTTCAGGATATAGGAATCTTTATGCTGCCGCACGATCTCTGTGAGCTCAAAGCTTTTACCGCTGATGCCGAATTTTTGCTCAAAATACCGGGGAAATAACGCCGGGCTTTGCTCCCCAAAATTATAGCCAATAGGCGGTAACTGGCAGGGGTCGCCCACAAATAATATTTTGTTGTTGGGGTTTACATCACTTACATATTGCAGCAGGTCGGTAAGCAGCGGCGTTTCGCAGAAAAATTCCCGGGATGAGGTTATTCGGTCGCCGATCATAGAAGCTTCATCAACTATATACAATACAGGTTCTTTTGAAAAGGTAGTTTTCCTCTTCAGCCTAACGCCGTATCCGCTTTCCAGGGGCTCTGCATCATATAATAGGCTATGCAGCGTTTTAGCAGGTTTTCCCGTTTTTTTAGATAATACTTTTGCAGCCCGGTGGGTTGGTGCTGTTATCATAACATGTTCAAAGTTGTCACATAGTTTCCCGGCAATCACATTCAGAAGCGTTGTTTTTCCGGTACCCGCATTTCCCTTTAAAATAAACAGCTTATCCGTATTCCCCGGTTTTAGGAAATTATTGATGCACTCCAAAGCCTGTATTTGTTGCGGGTTATACTCCATCCGTAATGTTTCCGCAATGATAGAACCAATGCTTGCAGCTTTTCTTCAAGCATTGGTCACATTTCAATTTTTGCATACAAGGTAATCGTGTGTAGATGCCTCGTGCCTCGGCATGACAGGCTGAAGAATGCATTTTGAACAATGGTGCAAATGTTGAACAATAGCACTCACGCCGAATACCGCACTGCCGTTTGTCATGCCGAGGCACGAGGCATCTGCCTAGCAGTGATACCTACATGCGGGATAATACACTCTTCCAACATTAAACCCTGCAAATAATCCGTATATTGCATATAAACGTTGTGTATGGAAATGAAGCAGGATTCAAAACAGGAACCATCTGTTTTTGCATTGATCGTAGATAAGCTTCGTTACATGGATGAAGCAGAGCTAAAGCTGGCCTACGTAAAATTGTTCAGAGAAGAGCTGGAAGAAGAATGGCGAAACATTACCAATGAGGCTGATTTTAGTACGGTTTCGGATAGCGATATCCGGGATGCCATACAGAAAGAACGTTATGGAAACCAATGATGACACTGATTGTTTTTAGATGCTACCACATGGATACGATGTTGCCTGGTTTTAAAACGCAACCCGTAAAAGTTTTCTCGTCTAATTGGTTCCTAAAACATTTCCCTGTATAATACCCTGATGCCTACAACAGATCATAAGAGAGACGAACGCCTGCAGGTGCTCCATAAATGCCTGAAAAATAATATGGGCAAATGGAGCGTAAAAAAATTACATGAAAAAGTAAACGACCATCTTGCAGGTATCGGTGGTAACCCGGTGAGTGAACGTACCATTGCAGCAGACCTGGAATACCTGGAGCTTCAAAAAGGGGCGCCGGTGGAAATGATAAAGCAAGGGAGGAATGTTTATTATACTTATTCAGAAGATTTTGACTTTAATGAGCCTGTTGTTACGAAAGATGAATACCTGAGCCTGCTCATTGCAAATGAAGTGCTGTCGCAATTGAAAGGTTTTACGCTTACGAAGGAATTAAAAGATCTGACGGCTAAACTGCAGTTGTATATAGAAGATACCGTGCAGGAAAGACCATCGCCTATTATCTTTGACAGTGCACCTGCCTTAAAACTTATTGAAAGACTGCAGGATATTCTTGAATGCATACTTGAAAAAACAGTATTACAGATCAGTTATCAGCCTTTTGGCGCTGCCGGCCCGGTTGAAAAGATAGTTCATCCGTATTGTTTAAAGCAATACAATCAACGCTGGTTCCTGTTTGGATATGATGAAGCCAATAACCGTATTGATAATTCCCCTATTGACAGGATTGCCCGCTTTACACCTTTAAACAAAGCTTTTATTGAAAATAATTTTTTCAACCAGGATGAATACTTCAAAGACATGATAGGGGTTACCCGGAAAGCGGGGCAGCAACCTGAACATATCGTATTCAGGGTATCGGTAGCAAGGGCTGATTATTTAATGACCAAGCCATTGCATCATTCACAAACAGTATCGTCTGAAAATGAGGGTGGGGTAGTTTTTACAATGTCTGTTGTCATCAACAAGGAATTGATAAGTGTATTGCTTTCTTTTGGCAGTGATATAGAAATAATTGAGCCGGTTTCACTACGGTCTGTCATGAGAGCGGGGTATGAAGCGGCTCTTTCGAAATATGAATAGGCGATTGAAAAAGGGCAGGAAGTGTTTGCAATTTCCATAAAGTTGAAGACCGTGGCACAAAAAAATTCCTGTCATTTTTAAACCCGTACCTTTCAAACGGTACAGCACAGACGGGAAATATGATAATTGATGTTATACCGGATACATTTGCTTCGTATATTGCCCTGCCTCTATAGCTAAAATCATAACATGAAATCGTTACAACCGATCGTCTTTATTTTAAGTCTTTCTCTTTCCGTTCCCGTCTTCAGCCAGAAGATACTTTTTGAGTTCGGCGAAAGAAAGAACTTCGGCAAACTGATCGCCGGCGGTACAACCGGCGAGCCTTTACGCTGGGTAGACGTAAATACAACTGATACTACCTGGTATAAAAAAGGAAATATTCTCGTGGGCAAAGGCTGGCCGATAGGCGTGGTGAGGTCGGAAAGGATGTACCAGAATTTTATCATGCACGTGGAATGGCGGCATATGGAAAAAGGCGGCAACTCGGGGATTTTTGTGTGGTGTGATGCCCGGCCGGAGGATCATAACCGCCTGCCCGGCGGTGTGGAAGTGCAGATGCTGGAATTAGACTGGGTGAACCAGAACAAACGCAACGGCGAAACGCCTCCCATTGCCTACGTGCATGGTGAGCTTTTCGGGGCGGGCAAAACCAAAACCGTTCCTGATAATCCGCGTGGTGAAAGAAGCAAATCTGTAGAGAATAGGTGTCTGGGCGTAGGTGAATGGAATACCTATACCGTTGTTTGCGTGGATGGAACAATCAAGTTGTCTGTTAACGGCAAATATGTCAACGGTATCCGGCAGTCTTCGCAAAGCAAGGGCTATTTATGCCTCGAGGCTGAAGGCGCCCGGATAGAATTCAGGAACCTGCAGGTCATTGAACTGGATGAAGGATATATTCTCCCGGAACAAATAGTGGAAAAATTATAGCGGTTGAGCCACGAAGACACGGAGGAACAAAGCTGAAGGGCGATTTATCGTTTTTTGTTTATGATCGATCATGCCTGACCGTGAACTCCAAACCATAAATCCTCAAACCTTCCCACTTTTGCTACTTAACCCGTTTAGGCATATTTTTAGTCCCTCAAATTCATCAACTCAATCATTGATATGCGTCTTTTACTTCTTGTTGCCTGCATATGCTTTGGCGGGTATGTTTCAGCCCAATCTACCGACCCTACTCATTTCGTTCCCGTGGATAAAAAGCTGCCGGCACAATGGCAGCGATCGCTCTGGCAGAACGAAAGAAAAGTATATAAAGGCAAAGAGCTTACTACCATCGGTATGCCCTGCGGCGGCATTGCAGCCGGGCAATTGTATGTGCGTGGCGACGGAACGCTGGCCAACTGGTGGATCGCTAATAATGCGTACAATACCGGTTACGGCATAGACTACCTGCTGAATTTTGAAACAGCGCTCGGTCCCTGGAAAGTATGTTACCAGACTTTTGAGCCCTTCAGCTATATCGACCAGGGATTTGCTATCACAGTGAGCCAGGGCGATAAGCATATTACCAGGGAACTCAGCAAAAAAGATTTTGATGATATTTCTTTTATTGGTGAATATCCCGTTGCCAAAATCAATTATGCTTCTGTAAAATACCCGCTCCCGGTACAGGTGGATGCTACGGTATTTTCACCTTTCATTCCACTCAATGCAAAAGAATCTGCTACGCCGGGTACGGTGCTCCGTTATACCGTAAAAAATACTTCTTCCGCGCCGGTCAGCATCAATCTTACCGGCTGGCTGCAAAACCTGGTATGTATAGATCTCAGGAATGAAGCAAACGGCACGCTTCGCAACCGGGTAATTAAAAAGGATGGAATGGCTTCCGTGTTGATGGACCTGGTAAAAGCAGATCATCTTCCCAAAGTTGAACGGCGCAGCACCATGTTCCAGGATTTTGAATCGGGCAGCTATGGCAAATGGGAAGCTGAAGGCACTGCTTTTGGTAAAGGCCCTGTTACCGATGAAGCCGCAAAAAAAGACTTTGTTACCGGGCAGGTGGGTGATTATCTTATCAATTCCAAGCTCACCCAATATGGTGACAGCGGCACCGGTAAACTTACCTCGCCTGTCTTTGTAATTAAGGAAGACTATATCAATTTTAAGCTGGGCGGCGGTCCTTATCGTGGCAGGACCTGCATTAGTCTCGTGGTAAAAGGGAAGGTTGAAAAAACCGCTACCGGCAACAGCGATGAAACACTAAAAGATATAAGCTGGGACGTAAGCGCACTCAAAGGGCAAAAAGCATACATCGAAATAATAGACAATGAAACGGGTAGCTGGGGACATATCAATGTGGATGAGATCGCATTCAGCAACCTGCCTGCCAAAGAAAAATATTTTCCGGGAGACCATCCTTATTTCGGGAATATAGCATTAACTGTATTAGACAACAACGGCTTTGCTGTCAGTAGCTATAGCGGTACCGGTCAAACGACAGGCAACGCGTTGCAGTCCACGAAACCTTTGGGTGAAAAGCTGCTGGGAGCAACCGGGGTATCGGTAACGCTTGCGCCGGGCGAATCGAAGGATATTACATTTC
>NZ_DAOMOZ010000130.1:0-13831 GCF_035444585.1 Agriterribacter sp. | reverse complement strand
CAACAACCCGGTAGATACGCATTATATTATAGGCAGCGTGGTAGGACCGCATCCTTATCCCGATATGGTGGCAAGGTTCCAGAGCATTATCAGTGAAGAAATACGCTGGCAGCTAAAAGAGCATACCGGCAGTGAGCTCCCCACGCATGTGGTGGCTTGCGTAGGCGGCGGCAGCAATGCGGCCGGTGCATTTTATCATTACCTGGAAGAATTTGCGGTGCAATTGGTTGCTGTGGAAGCGGCTGGCTGTGGTTTGAGGAGCGGTATGAGCGCAGCAACCACCCAATTGGGTAAGTCAGGTATTTTGCATGGCAGTAAAAGCCTGGTAATGCAAACCGAAGACGGGCAGGTAGTGGAGCCGCACAGCATCTCAGCAGGGTTGGATTATCCGGGTATAGGCCCTTTGCATGCGCATTTGTATGAAACCGGGCGGGCCTTATTTTTAAGTGCTACGGATAAGGAAGCTATAGATGCGGCCTTTGAGCTCACCCGCCTTGAAGGGATCATACCCGCTTTGGAAAGCGCACATGCCATAGCAGGACTCCATCAGTTGCATCTCACAACAAGGGATACTGTAGTAGTTTGCCTGAGCGGCAGGGGCGATAAGGATATGGCGGCGTATATGAAAGCGATGGGGGAGGGGGAGTAAGTGGTGAGTGGTGAGTGCCCGCCCGCCTGCCCGCCTGCGCTATTCAGGCGGGGCTGAACACCCTGCCCGAATCTGGTCAGACGGGCGTTCGGACGGGGTAAGTGCGTTGATAAGCTGAGTTTTGACAAAGATCCATGCTCCCATCTCAAATCAAAAAATCTCAAATCAGAAATCCAAAATGAGTAGAATACAGGATCTGTTTAAAACGAAAAGTGGTAAAGTGCTGAATATTTACTGTACCGCTGGCTATCCGCAACCGGATAGTACATTAAAGGTGATGAAAGCCCTGCAGGAAAATGGTGCGGACATCATTGAACTGGGCATGCCTTACAGCGACCCGTTGGCCGATGGCCCGGTTATACAGGAGAGCGGCGGCGTGGCATTGCAGAATGGCATGACCATTAAAGTGCTTTTTGAGCAATTAAAAAAGATGCGGGATATGGCCGGTAGCAGTATCACGGTTCCTGTGATTTTGATGGGTTATATGAATCCCGTTTTGCAATACGGGTTTGAAAAATTTTGTGCTGATGCTTCGGCAGCAGGAGTTGACGGATTGATATTGCCCGACCTGCCTATCCGCGAATTTGAAACCGAATATGGCTCCGTGATGAGAAAGTACGGATTGGATTTTATCTTTTTGGTTACGCCTGAAACTTCGGGAGAGAGAATCAGGAAGATTGATGCATTGAGTACAGGCTTTATTTACGCGGTTTCTTCTTCATCAACCACTGGTAAAGACAAAAACTTTGCGGAAGTGGAATTGTATTTACAAAGGCTGCAGGATATGCAGTTGAAGAATCCTGTGTTGGTAGGTTTTGGCATAAAAGATAAAGCCACCTTTCAATCGGCCTGCAAATACGCCAGTGGCGCTATTATCGGGAGCGCTTATATAAAAGCTCTGGATGGCAATCCGGATGTGGAGTCAACAACGAAAAGTTTTTTGGAAGGCATATTAAAATGAGAGCGGAAAACGGGATTCGAACCCGCGGCCTTCAGTTTGGGAAACTGATGCTCTGCCAACTGAGCTATTTCCGCAAAAAAAATAAAGTTACAATGAATCTGGTAATTATAAAATATAATGCGGGCAATATACAATCGGTTTTATATGCACTGGAACGCATTGGGCTGGAAGCGAAGGTTACCGACGATGTGGAACAGATCGGCAGTGCTGATAAAGTAATTTTTCCCGGAGTAGGTGAAGCCAGCAGCGCCATGCGGTACCTGAGGGAACGGAATCTGGATGAAGTGATCAAAAATCTTGCACAGCCGGTATTGGGCATTTGCCTGGGTATGCAGTTGATGTGCAGGTTTTCCGAGGAAAACAATACAACCTGCCTGCATATATTTGACGAAGATGTGAAACTTTTCAAACAGGTGCTACAACAGGATGGCAATATTAAAATACCGCAGATTGGCTGGAATAATATTTATGATCTTAAAACGGGATTGTTTAATAACGTTCCTGAGGATAGCTACACTTATTTTGTGCACAGCTATTATGCGGCCTTAGGTGTGCATACCATCGCTACAACCAATTATATCGTTCCTTACAGCTCAGCACTCCGTAAGAATAATTTTTATGGTGTGCAGTTCCACCCCGAAAAGAGTGCCGGTACGGGTGAGCAGATCCTTAAGAACTTTATTGAACGCTGCAATTAAAATCATACAGTATATACAATAATATGGAAATCATACCTGCTATTGATATCATAGACGGCAAATGCGTTCGCCTCACACAGGGCGATTATGCGCAGAAGAAAATATACAATGAACGTCCGCTGGAAGTAGCCAAACAATTTGAAGATGCCGGCTTGCGGCGACTGCACCTGGTTGATCTTGACGGGGCTAAAGCAGGGCAGGTAAAGAACTGGAAAGTGCTGGAAACAATTGCCGGAAAAACAGGGCTCACTATTGATTTTGGGGGAGGCATCAAACAACAGGAGGATGTAAGTATTGTTTTTAATTCGGGCGCTGCACTGGCTACTGTTGGCAGCATAGCCGTTAAAGATGAAGCTGAACTGGTAAAATGGTGTATGATTTTCGGGGCAGATAAATTTTTATTGGGTGCCGATGTAAAGGACGAAAAGATAGCCATTGGAGGCTGGCTGGAAACAACGGATATATGGGTATACGATTTTATGGAAAAATATATTGGGCATGGTATAAAGCAAATATTTTGCACCGATGTAAGCAGGGATGGAAAGCTGGAAGGCCCTGCAGTAGCGCTGTACAAAAATATTATTCAAAAGTTTCCTGCGCTGCATTTTATCGCCAGCGGCGGCGTAAGTTCCATTGATGATCTGCATGCATTGCGTGATGCCGGCTGCAAAGGGGCGATAGTAGGCAAGGCGATTTATGAGGGAAGAGTGGGGCTGAAGGATTTGAAAGGTTTATAGTTTGTTGTTTATGGTTTATTGTTAGTACCTTAATTATAAGATAAAGACAATAAAGAAAGACCAGCTATGCCAACCATTTTGAAATTTGAAGAACTCCAAATCTGGAAAGATGCCAGATTGCTTTCAGCTCATATATTTCAATTGACACAAAGAGAATGTTTTTTCAGGGAATTCAGATTTAAAGAGCAAATAAAGTCTGCCGCAGGGTCAGTGATGGATAATATTGCGGAAGGCTTTGAGAGATCATCCAGACTGGAGTTTATTAATTTTCTCAGCATTGCTAAAGGTTCTTGCGGAGAAGTGAAGTCGCAACTCTACAGGGCATTGGATCAAAAATATATTTTAAGTCATGAATTTCAAACTTTATACGATGAATATGATAGGCTAAGCTCAGGAATTGCTGCTTTTACTTTGTATTTGAACAAATCGAATATAAAAGGGCAGAAATTTAAAGGAAGAGATTAAGCTGCTAACCACAAATAATAAATTACAAATTTTAAATTCCTATGCTTTCCAAACGCATTATTCCCTGTCTTGATATTAAGGATGGACGCACGGTAAAAGGCACCAATTTTGTAAATCTGCGGGATGCAGGCGATCCTGTGGAACTGGGTGCCTTGTATGCCAGGCAGGGCGCCGATGAGCTGGTGTTCCTGGATATTACCGCAACGGTTGAAAAAAGGAAGACTTTAAGTGAGCTGGCCAACCGCATAGCACATCATATCAATATCCCTTTTACCGTAGGTGGCGGCATAAGCAGTGTGGAAGATGTAAATGTATTGTTGCAGAACGGGGCGGATAAGATCTCTGTAAATACAGCGGCTTTTAAAAACCCGCAACTGATCAGCGAACTGGCAAAGGAATTTGGAAGCCAGTGCGTGGTGCTGGCCATAGATACCCGCAAAGAAGAAGACGGTGAATGGTACGTATATCTTAATGGGGGAAGAACGAAAACTGGAATGAGATGCGTGGATTGGGCGAAGCAGGCGGCAGAACTGGGCGCGGGGGAAATACTCTTAACGTCTATGAACCATGATGGCACCAAACAGGGCTTTGCTCTTGACATTACACGCACACTATCAACACAATTACCCATACCCGTTATTGCCAGCGGAGGCGGTGGAACCATGGAGCATTTTGTAACGGTTTTTAATGAAGGCAAAGCCGATGCCGCATTGGCCGCGAGCATTTTTCATTTTAAGGAAATAGCCATTCCGGAGCTTAAGCAGTTCTTGTTTGAAAACAATATCCCTGTACGCATGCTGCAGGAAACATAAATACATAATGAAGGGGGCGAATCTTTGCAAATAGCGATCAGGATGCTGAACGGAGCGTCGCAACGAAAGCTGCATCAGGTTGTTGCAGCCGGTAAAATAATACACTCCCGTAAGCTTTGGATATCCGGTCATAGAAACCGGTTTATTGTTTCGGCTTCTTAACATTTGCCGCATTGGAACATATGGCTTTTAATATACGCTGTGTTTTGCTATGATCCTGTTATGTCTGTGTGTTGAAGAAAAAATTCTCACATACCTTACGGGATGTTGTTGTATTAATCCATTACAACGGTTGCACTGCTGATGGCAAGCCCGCTGAAACAGCCTGTTACATTATTTCCGCGGATGTTGCCCGTTAAAGATACAGGGGTAGACAGCGGGCCATTGCTGTTCCGCGCTTTGTTGTAGCTGTCCCAGAAATTATACACATCTCTTGTTACGTTGGCCATATAGTAAGTGATGCTGTCTCCCTTCACAAACCCATATGAGTTGGTAAGACGCATATAGCTGCCATTGTTATTTTCATCCGAGTTGATGATCCTTTTGCTGGTACCCAGGCTGCCCCAGCCAAAGCTTTCTTTGTTATCACTGTGCCGCCAGTAAAACAACTGGCAGTTACCGGTAGTATCAGGATCTTTAAAATGCACGGTAATGCGTCCTTTGCTGCTTCCATCTTTATCGGTATAATGATAGCTGGTGCTCAGCTGGTTTATTGGTATTGGATGCAATAAAGGAGTAGTGGCGGTATACGCTTCTCCGTTTACTTCAATCTCCAGCAAATAATATTTCCCTGAAATTCCCTGCAGGGCCTGTGCAGGGTCGGTTTGCAGTTTGGGGTCGGTATAGATCCCGTTGCTGATACCTGCCGGTACGTTGGGGAGCGTGGTTTCTTTTAAAATTACAGTGGAGTTCGTGTCCCATACAATCGTGTTGTTCTGCATCAAGCTGCCTTCTGATATTTTAACGAGGGCATTTTTTACCGGGATGCCGGTGATTTCGGTATTTTCGGTGGTTTGGCTTTTGCTGAGGATCACATAGTTGTATTCTGGTATTCCAGTGTTAATGTAGGCTTCCACTACCAGTAGAGGCTCGTTGTGGTCAAGACCTATATCAAAGTTTTTTTCACAACCTGTAAAAAGCAGCAGCATGCCAGCCATTGCCATGTTCAGGGCCGGGTTACAGATGCGGTAATTTAATTTGTTTGGGTTTACCGGCTGGTAAAAATGCAGCGTATTCTTTGAATCATTCATACCTCAGAATTTAAAATTCCATCCGATAGCAGGAGTAATGGGAAAGAGGTACACCATTTTCCCCTGCAGGGATCTTTCAGATTGATCGATGTCCATATAAATAAAATAGGGGTTTTGCCGGTTATATACATTGTATATATTGAAATTCCAACTGCTGCTGAACCGCTTTTTTTTCTTTGTCCTCGGCGTATAGGTAGCGCAAATATCAAGGCGGTGATACGAAGGCAGGCGATAGTTATTGATCTCCTCATACTGGTTCATGCTGGTGAACGATGCAGTGCGCTGGCTTACGTTGTATCCCACATTATAATTAACCCTTCCTGTAGGCATGGTAAGTGCGTTGCCGGTGCCAAACACAAAAACTGTCGAAAAGTTCCATTGCCCGCTCAGGGTATAATTGCCAACGATGCTCAGGTCGTGTGTCCTGTCGTAGCGGTAAGGAAACGGTTTGCCGTTGTTCATTTCAGCATACTTCCTTTGTGTTTTGCTTAGTGTGTAGCCTACCCAGCCTGTTAATTTTCCTTTTTTCTTTTCGGCATACAATTCTATTCCATATGCTTTGCCCTGTCCGAACATCATTTCGCCTTCAATATTCTGGTTGAGCAATAGCTGGGCCCCCTGCTTAAATTCTATCTGGTTGTGCAGCTTTTTATAATAGGCTTCCAGGTTGAACTGGTACATGTTGTTGAGCGTACTCCTGAAATAGCCTATCGAAACCTGCTGTGCAATACCGGGCTGAACAATCTGCCCGGCCGGTATCCATACGTCGCTGGGAAAGGTTGCACCGCTGGTAGTGGCCAAATGCAGGTACTGGATGGTTTTGGTGTACGAAAGCTTTATGCTTGATAGAGATGATATTCTGTAATCCAGGTTTAAGCGGGGTTCAGGGTATTGGTAACGCGCTATGCTTTCACCTTTCCTGTATGATTCAGTTTCACCCGTCGGGTTGCCATTGTTATCGTATATTACCCGTTCAGTGGGACCTACCTGGTTAAAATAACTGTATCTTAAACCGGTTGTGGCACTAAGGCGCCTGCTTATCCTGAAATTTGAACTCAGATAAACAGCTGCTTCCCTGGCAAACTGATTGTTTATTTTTGTTTTAAACTCCTGGATCCCTTTTGTAATATCGCCTGCGCCCGGTTTGAACCGGTGCCAGATGTACTGAAAGCCCCAGTTGAAGCTAAGTTTACGGGACGGCGAATAGTTCCAGTCGTTTTTAACCTGGTAATCATTTACAGCAGATGTAAAAACATAATCCGAGAGATCATACCCGTAGTAACTGTCCAGGTTAAACGCATTATACACCATTGAAAAGGATTGTTTTAGTTTTCCCCGCAGCATTTGTTGCTTCCAGGTGAGGCCGGCAATGCTGTTTCCCCAGTCGGCGTTGAATAAATTGTTTTTATCGTCGGTGTAGGAAAATTTATCCTGCCCGTTATAAAAAGTAAATAGCAACTTGTTGTTGTGGCTTATTTCATAACCGGCTTTTGCATTTATATCATAGAAATAATATCCGTTGTTGCCGATCTTTTTCTTTGCAAAGACTTTTGCTACCTGGTCAATATAGGTTCTGCGGCCACTTATAATGAAAGATGCTTTGCTTTTAACCAGAGGCCCTTCTATCGAAAGTTTAGAGGATATCAAACCGATACCTCCGCTGATTTTCAGTGAATCTTTATCGCCTTCACGGGTGTCAATTGATATGACGCTGCTGAGCCTGCCGCCATAGGCGGCATTCATATCGCCTTTTTTAACACTTACACTTTTTATGGCTTCGCCGTTAAATACGCTGAAAAAACCCAAAAGGTGGTTTGGATTGTAAACCGGGATATCATCCAAAAGAACCAGGTTCTGATCGGGTCCCCCGCCTCTTACATATATGCCTGAACCCGCTTCTCCCCCGCTTTTTACACCGGGCAACAGCGTAATTGTTTTTAAAGGGTCTGTTTCGCCCAGAATAACAGGCAGCTTTTTCAGTTCATCAATATTTAAAGAATAGAAGCCCATTTCATTTTGGCTGCTGCTTTTTTCTGCAGTAACAACAACATTGCTGAGTTCGTTTTCTTTTTGAATAAGCATTATATTGATGGTAGTATCGGAAAGCAGGTTGATGTGCAGCAAACGGCTGTAATAGCCAACCGCGCTGGCCTCCATCAGGTAATTCCCTTTTGTGAGAACCTGTCTCAATTTTCCGGATGAATCGGCGAGTACGCGCCGCCCGTTTATTTCAACGGTAGCATTGCTAACCGGAATTTGCATGTTGTTTACAATATGGATGCCTACACCAATGGTTTGGGCATTTGCAGTGTAAATGCATGGTAAGGAGCAAAACAATAAAAATCCTTTTACAAAACAATATGTTGTTCTGAGATTGCGCATGCCAGTATTCACATTTAAAATGATACGAACGGACAACCTTTGTGGTTATGCCGGAGTTTTTGGCATGGCTTTTCACACGGATCGGGTGCTTCATGAAGTTCAAAGAAAGAGCTACAAGATATTTATTTTAGTTAATTATTGTACGATCCTGTATTTTTTTTTCGGCTGTTTATGCCCGTTTTGAAGTATTAATGTTGCAGTAAATTGTAAGACCATGATTAACAAACTATTAAGGGTAAACACGTAGGCGTTGACAAATGATACTTTTTATGGAAGCAGGTGAAATGCGTCCTCAGGAGTTGCTTTTGTAGCAGTAAAGAACCTGGGATTGGTCTATTTAACGCCATATTCCGGGGGTACTGCATTATTACGATCTGTAAGGAAAGAGTTCAACAGCATTACATCGCTAAATATTTTTACCATGCCCAATCCTCATCCTGCGGTTTGTTACCCCGGTCTAAGGAGGGGTCTGTGCCCTACGCAATGCATGTTTTTAGGAATATGAAAGTTTGAAATGCCCCGTCTTTATTGCTGCATTTCCGGCTATTCCTTATTTTATATCTTTGCCGCTCAATAATGAACATGAATATCGATTTTAAAAAATACAACGATGGATTGGTACCGGCTATCGTTCAGGATAGTGATACACAGAAAGTGCTGATGCTGGGTTTTATGAATGATGAAGCTTTACAAAAAACCATGAAGGAGGGGAGAGTTACTTTTTACAGCCGGAGTAAAAAAAGACTATGGACAAAAGGCGAGGAAAGCGGGAATTTCCTGGAGTTAAGATCTGTAGCTGCCGACTGCGACCATGATACGCTGCTGATCAAGGCCCATCCTCTGGGGCCGGTATGTCATACGGGAGCGGATACCTGCTGGTCTGAAAAAAATCACAACGAAAACTTTTTGCACTACCTTGAGGATATTATTGAGCTGCGCAAAAAAGCAACGCCTGAAACATCATATGTAGCATCGTTGTTTTCGAAAGGCATCAATAAAATTGCGCAAAAAGTAGGTGAGGAAGCGGTTGAAACGGTCATTGAAGCCAAAGACAATAACGATGGACTGTTCCTCAACGAAGCAGCGGATCTGCTGTTCCATTATCTCATTCTTTTAAATGCAAAAGGGTACAGGTTGGAAGATGTTACCCATGTACTGCAGGAAAGGCATTCGGGATAGAGAATCTACATGGCGGCTATGGATGAGAGAGAAAGGTGTAAAATATAAGGTGTGAGGTGTAGTGCTATAATATTTACTCCTTCGGATTTGCATTATATTTGTTGCTTCCTTTTGAATCCCTATTTTTACGCACAATTTTAAATACCACGCTATGTCTTACAACCTTTTAAAAGGAAAGAAAGGAATTATTTTTGGTGCGCTGGATGAGAAATCCATTGCATGGAGAACAGCATTGAAATGTCATGAAGAAGGTGCTCAATTGGTGCTAACCAATGCGCCGGTTGCTTTGCGGATGGGTGAGATCAATAAACTGGCTGAAGCAGTAAATGCTCCCGTTATAGGCGCCGATGTAACGAACATGGATGACCTGAAGAAATTGTTTGAAGAAGCAATTGCTCATTTTGGTGGCAAAATTGATTTTATACTACACTCGATAGGGATGAGCCTTAACGTAAGAAAAGGCAAATCTTATACTGAACTGGATTACGGGTTCAATCAAAAAACACTGGATATTTCTGCTATGTCGCTTCACCGCGTATTGCGTACAGCGTGGGATATGGATGCTCTGAATGAATGGGGCAGCGTTGTGGCGCTTACTTACATAGCTGCACAGAGAGTATTTCCGCATTACAGTGAAATGGCCGACGCCAAAGCATTACTGGAAAGCGTTGCACGCAGTTTTGGTTATCACTATGCCGTTAAAAAGAAGGTAAGGATAAATACGGTTTCACAATCTCCTACCCGCACTACCGCCGGAAGCGGTGTTAAAGGCTTTGACGGGTTTATCAATTACGCCGAAAAAATGAGCCCTCTCGGTAATGCTTCCAGCGATGACTGCGCTAACTATTGCGTGTCGTTGTTCAGCGACCTTACCCGTATGGTGACCATGCAAAATTTATTTCATGATGGCGGCTTTTCTTTTATGGGCGTTACACAGGAAGTATTGAACGAAATGGAAAAATAAGCAGCAGCCGTTACTGGTAACTGAGCCATAATAACTGTCCAAATAATATGGCTTCCAATATGCGTTGAGATAATCCCCGCAGTTTAAATCCCGGCAAAGAGGTTAAAATTATACAAACGACCAGGAAGCCAATGATCCACAAAGGCTCAATAAAATTGGTCGTGAGTAAGAGATGTCTGTTCCTGTTCAAAAAATAAATACCGCCGGCATATTCAATAAACCCGCCAATATTATGAACGGTTTGATTGGTGCTTCCGCCCAGGGGCGAACCCGGATCGCAGGGGAACAGGGCAGAGATCAGATATCCCGCTCCAAGACAAAATGAAAGCGCTTTTGTATTCGCATTGCCGCTGCTCAGCATTCCAAATAAGATCAATAACAATCCCACAGGTAAAAATAAACCCAGGTTAGCAGCCCTGCTGTTAACCGCCCCTTCTTCACCCAATTCGCTGATGGTGTGCTTAAGATGACTGTAGCACGGTCTTTGGAAAGCAAAATAAACGATGCCCGAAACAAGAAAGATAATGACAGTATACAGCAGAGCAATGATCAATATAATCGTTTTAAAAAATGAAAGCAGGTAAATACGATTTGCTTCAGTCAGTACAATGGCATTTTATATCCGTATATTTCTTGCACTATTATTCATCCAGGAATTCATCAATATCCCGGCGCTCTTTTTTAGTAGGCCTCCCCACTTTACTTAGGCGCTTGCCTGTATGAAAGCTTGATGCCTGGTATTGCAGTCTTTCTGTTTCCTCTGCCGGAGTAATATCTATATAATATTTAATTGCTTCACTGTATTGGACGCGGTTGTGCAATAACCCTGTTACCCTGATGCGCCAGCGTTTGGCTTCGGTCTTTATCTCATATTCATCATCAGTATGTACATTGCGTGAAGCTTTAACGCTGCTGCCGTTGTATTTTACTTTTCCTTTATCACAGGCTTCTGAAGCCAAACTGCGTGTTTTAAAAATGCGGATAGCCCAGAGATATTTGTCTAACCGTAATTTTTCCTTAACATCATTCATGATCATGCTTTCATTTCATTGTTGCAATTTACATCATAGTTTTTACGTGAAGCAGTTGATGGGCATACAGATTTCCCGCATTCATCTGCATCTCTTATTTCACCATTCATCAATTCTTTGTTCATTATAAGTATTTCTCTTTTAAATTTACCATTAAATTATTCCCCGGCTATGAGGTACCCTTCCTGCATTGCAAAAAGTATTGTCATTATTTGTTTAACGTGCTGTGCGTCTGTTGCATCTGGCCAGTTTAAGTCCGGAAAGATAAACTGGACAGCCGATGGAACGGGTCTTTATGAAATACAGGATAATATGCTTCTTCGGATCGATCCCTTGTCGGAACAACAGGTTACAGTACTGGCTACTGCTGCGCAGCTTACGCCCACGGGAACAAATGAGCCTTTAAAAATCGCCGGTTTTGAGGTTAGCAGTGATGATAACATTCTTCTTATCTTCACCAACACGGCAAAGGTATGGCGATACAATACAAGGGGTGATTACTGGGTACTGAACAGGGGCACAGGACGATTAAAGCAGGTCGGCAAAGATAAGCCTGCTCAATCCCTGATGTATGCCAAACTCTCACCCGATGGAAGAAAAGTAGCGTATGTAAGTGACCGCAATATTTATGCAGAAGATATTGATTCCGGAAATATTATTGCATTAACAACCGATGGCAACCGCCGGCTTATCAATGGCACTTTTGACTGGGTATACGAGGAGGAATTTGGGTGCAGGGATGGTTTCAGGTGGAGCAGCGACAGTAAAAGTATTGCGTACTGGCAGGTAGATGCCCGTGATACACGCGACTATTTAATGCTGAATACAACAGACTCTATTTATTCATTTGTTGTTCCTGTTGAATATCCCAAAGTAGGACAATCCCCATCGTCGGTTCGTATTGGCGTGGTGGACGCAACAGGTGGTACTACCAGGTGGATGAACATTCCGGGTGATCCCGAACAACATTACCTGCCCCGTATGGAATGGGCCTCCGGCAATCAATCACTCATTGTGCAGCAATTGAACAGGTGGCAAAATGAAAGCAAATTGTACATATGCAGTATATCTGACGCATCCGCAAAAACCATATATACCGAAACAGATAAAGCATGGATTGATATCAAATCGCGGTGGAACGATGGTGACCCCGGGGGTTGGGAATGGTTAGATAATGGGGCGTCATTTTTATGGGTGAGTGAAAAAGACGGCTGGCGTCATATTTACCGTATTAGCAGGGATGGCAAAAAGGAAACGTTGCTAACGAAAGGCAATTACGACGTGGAAACCATCAGCGCAACTGATGAGAAGAACAATTATGTATATTTTATAGCATCCCCTGAAAGTGCTATACAACGTTACCTGTACCGCACCAAAATGGATGGGAAAGGCAGGATGGAGCTGGTATCACCGGCCGCTTTAAAGGGAACACATGCATATGAAATTTCTCCCGGCGCTCAAATTGCGCTTCATAAATTCAATAACCGGAACACGCCTCCTGTGAGTGAATGGATCAGGTTGCCGGAACATACTCCGTTTCAGAAAACCCAAAGCATTGAAGCGCGCATTAAAACGGTGGACAGAAGAAACCTGGAATTTTTCACCATCACAACAGAAGATAATGTAACGATGGACGGATGGATAATAACCCCCGAAAACTTTGATTCATCAAAAAAATATCCCATACTCCTGTACGTATATGGGGAACCGGCCAACACTACAGTTGAAGATGAATTTTCAACCGGTAGCAACCGTTTATTTGACGGCGATCTTTCTAAAAGCAGCTACTTCTATGTATCCTTTAATAACCGGGGCACACCAACATTAAAAGGATCAGCATGGCGTAAAGCTATCTACCGCGATATTGGTGGCATCAATATCCGCGACCAGGCCATGGCTATGAAAAAGCTATTGGCACAGCGACCTTATTTAGATACGGCCCGTGTGGCAAGCTGGGGATGGAGCGGAGGCGGCTCAACTACTTTGAACTTGCTCTTTCAGTATCCTGATATTTTTAAAACAGGCATCGCTGTTGCAGCATTAACCAACCTGCTTACCTACGACAATATTTACGAGGAACGGTACATGGGTCCACCTCAGAAAACCAAAGCAGATTATATCAAAGGATCACCCGTTACCTATGCCAAAAACCTTCGTGGCAATTTATTGTATATACATGGTACAGGAGATGATAATGTACATTACCAGAATGCCGAAATATTGCTGAATGAACTTATTAAATACAATAAGCAATTCCAGTTTATGTCGTATCCAAACAGAACACATGGCATCAGGGAGGGAGAAGGAACTACCAAACACTTACGTACTTTATTCACCAATTATTTGTTGAAGTATTGTCCGCCGGGAGCGAGGTAAGCGATTTGAGATTTGAAATTTGGGATTTAAAACTTAGGATGCATCCTGGAGCTTACGTTCAGATGCGGTGCTGACCCCTCGGGTGCCGGCCGCAAAACGGTCGGTACGCGCCAGCGTCAGATCGTTTTGGATGCACTAAATTCTATGGTCAGTCTTCTGAATTATTTTATTAAAGTTTGGGGTGCTGACCCTCCTCACGTCGGGTTCCGGCCGCAAAACGGTCGGTACGCACCAGCGTCAGATCGTTTTGTTGTACTAAATTCTATGGTCAGTCTTCTGAATTATTTTATTGAAGTTTGCGGTGCTGACCCTCCTCGCGTCGGGTGC
>NZ_DAOMOZ010000129.1:4232-14109 GCF_035444585.1 Agriterribacter sp. | reverse complement strand
AGGCCTGCTGCATTTCGCGAACGGAACTTCGTTTAACCGGCCCCGTTTCCTTATCATTGCGCGGCGGCCATGCCGATAAATGAAAAGTCATGTATTTGCTAAAGTCTTCTATTGAAGTGATCAGTCCGCCCATTGCGCCGTACACTCCATCGTGCAGCAATGCTTCTTCCTGCCAGTTGTTCTCGTGCCACCTGTAGCCATGCGCCAGCAACCCGGCAGCCGCTTTTGTATATTCCCAAATGGTATGATCCATGCCCAATGGCTTCAAAATGGTATTGGTAATATATTCCTGGTAAGGTTTTCCCGATACTTTGGCAATGATCTCTCCCAGCATGGCAAAGCCCATGTTGCTGTATTCATAGGCAACACCGGGCGCATTGGAAAAGGAGATGCCTTTCTGCAGCATCGCCACGAACACATCATGCGTGATATCCAGTTGCCTGTCGCCCCAGGGGTTGTCTTCCGGAAAACCTGCAGAATGCGTGAGCAGATCCCGGATAGTAATGGATGGCGCATCGGTGGTTAACAGGCGTATATCGTTGAGCGCAGGAATATACAAGCCCGCAGGGTCATCCAGCCTGAGCCTGCCTTCATCGCGCAAACGGAGTATCGCCATCGCCGTGAAGCTTTTCGACATGGAGGCTATGCGGAACAGCGAAGCTGAACCAGCCGGTATTTTCTCAGCCAGATTTGTATAGCCTGCGCTACCGGCATAGAGCAACCCGTCATCCACCACAATGCCAAAAGCCATGCCCGGGAAACGGTTTTCCCGTGCATGATCTTTGTACATTTTTTCAATAGCCGGGAGCAGCGCTTTAATTTTTGCAATCCGTGAAGCATCCTTAAAAACCGGAGGCTGGTAAGTGGAAGCGTTGGATGCAGGAACGTGCTGCGCCTTTATGAGCAGGGAAGGTAAAAGCAAAAAAATAAAGAGTGCCTTCGGTACCCGGAAATTACAATGCATGGATTTCAGTTTCAACTAATATAATGGATAAAATCCGAAGCCGGAAGAGAAGAAACAAATCACAAACAACAAAAACCAAATAAATTTCAAATCCGAAGCCATAAGCTCTAAATCCAAAGAATACAACGATAAACAAAAAATCATAAACCAAAAACTAAAAGAAAATGACGGGAGGTGAAAGATTCATTCTTTAAGAAGCGGTCTGACCCTCCTCAAGTCGGGTACCGACCGATTCTCCTCTCAAATTTCCAATTTTTATGCTCTCCGGAGACTGCTTTAGTCTCCACATCGCATGTTTATCAGTGATCGTATAATATCGCTTTTACATTCACCTGCCCGACCTTTAATCTTCCATATAAATCCTTCTATTGCTCTTTCAGATAAACAAGCAGGAGCTTCGTTTCGGCATCCCCGGTATTGATGGCTGTATGGGTGCCGGCATCAAACCACAAAGCGGCGTTTGCAGGAATCTGAGCTTCCTGTTTTTTACCATCCGGGGTGGTGATCAAAACTTTGGCATCGGTAAGCGCTACGGTCAAATGCGGTTCGTGGAAGTGCATCCCCCGCCCGCAAACATTCGCTTTGGGACTGGCAACAAATTCAACCACTTTCACTTTGTCATTGTCTACCAGAATCTTCCCGCTTTCGTTTTTGTTACCACCGCTTTGAGCAAATGAAACCAAAGAGCAAAAAATCAGCGATAAAAACAATAAAACTTTCATACCTGAAATTTTTTGTGATGAATAAATAATTGACCCACCACAAATCTATACGGCACCCGGCAACAGGACTTTGCTTAAAAGTTCAATCTTTTTACTTTAACGTTACTTCCTGTAATGTGCCGGAGAAATACCGTACCTGTTTTTGAACACCCTGCTGAAATGCGCGTTATTGGCAAAGCCGTTTTCAAAGGCAATATCACTGATCGGCTTTTGTGTGGTCATTACCTGTGCCTTGGCGCGGGCGATCCTTTTTTCGGCAAGCCATTTCCCCGGCGTGGTGCCGTAAAATGCCACGAACTCCCGTTTAAAAGCAGATAAACTCCTGTTGGCCAACTGGGCATATTCCGAAAGCTTCAGATTATACATATAGTTGGCTTCCATTATTTCCCAAACCGGCGTTACATTGCCATCTGCAAGGTTGTTGATATAAGAAAGAATATTTTTGTTTTCAGGATTGATAAAAACATTATACAGTAATTCCTTTAGCTTGATCTCAAGGATCTTTTCCGGAAGCGGCGCTGCCTGGTCAAAATAAGGGAGAAGGCTCTCATAACAGGCCCTGATGCGGTCATTGATATGTATAGAGATCATCATTTCCGTTGGTGGAGATGGCAAGCCGCCCAACGGTAAATCTGCCCTGAATTCGTCAAATATTCTTTTCAGGTAATCGTCCTTAATATAAAATGCGAGCAATTTCCATCCCACGATATCGTCACTCATTTCCTGCAGGAACCCGGCTCTGCGCAGCAGGAAGCCGGAATTTTTGTTGATATGATAAGTATAATCCCCCTGGTGGAAAATTCTTCCGCCGTTCAGCGAAAAGGTAAACTGGTTATAGGTGGAATGCAGTTGAAGGATCTTCTCCTTCTGCGGGCATTTGTAATACAGGAACAACACGTCCTTTACGGAAAATTGCCGGAATATGTCGGGGTTGGACCTGTGAAATTCGTATAAGTTCATCTGCTTTTTATTTTACCGATAAGTATCATTCGTAGTTACTGTTTTATATTCTTAGCTTTTTTAATTTAAATATTCCTGTATCAATGTTTTGCTATCGGGCTATTGCGCCATGTACTCAAAATCATTTATGCTGCCCGGCAGCCCATTCGTCCATTTCCGATTCCAAAATTTTAAGCGGTATTGCCCCTCCGCTCAGAAGTTCATCGTGAAAAGCGGCAATGTTAAATTTGCTGCCCAATTCCTTTTCATATTTATTGCGCAGTTCCATGATCTTTAATTTGCCGATCATATAAGCAAGCGCCTGCCCTGCATCAGCCATGTATCTTTCCACCTCTGACGTAACCACCTCTTTATCCAATGCCGTATGATCCAACATATATTGTATTGCCTGTTCCCTGTTCATCTTGTTGCTATGTATACCGGCATCTATTACCAGGCGCACAGCACGTACCATTTGCCAGTTCAGCGCCTGAAAATATTGGTAGGGATCTTTATACAGGCCGAGCCGCCTGCCCAACGATTCGCAATAGAAAGCGTATCCTTCCTTGAAAGCATCATATTGGGAAAAGCCAAATTTCCGGAATTTGGGAAGTGAAGTGTTTTCGGCCTGTAAAGACATTTGGAAATGGTGTCCGGGAATGGCTTCATGCAGAAACACATTTTCCATATCCGACGCGTTGAACGTTTCCGCCTTGGGAATAGGTACATAAAATATGCCTGGCCTGCTACCGTCAGGCGATCCCGGCAGGTATTGTGCCACCGCATTGGCAGCTTCCCTGAACTTTTCGGTTTGCCGGATTTCAAACTTTGTTTTCGGAAAATGATTGAAGAGTTGGTCAATATGAGCATTCACGATTTGATGAATGATTTCAAACGAATCCAACACCTGCTGCGGTGTTTTGAACGGAAAGAACCGTTTATCGGCCTCAATAAATGCAAACAAGTCTTTCAGGCTGCCTTTAAAGCCAATCGCACTTTTTACGCTATCCATCTTGTGAGTGATCTTTGCAACCTCGTCCAATCCTGTCTGATATACCTGATCCGGTGTAAGTTCTATGCCTGTGAAGTACTTTATATCATATGTATACATTTCCTTCCCGCCGGGAATACCCGACAGTCCCGATGTAGCGCTTGCATTGGGCAAATATTCATTCTTCAGGAAACCAGCAAGCTTTTTATACGTGGGAACGATTTCGTTGAAAATGGCCCTTTTATATGCCGCCGCTATTCGCAGGCTGTCTTCCGCGGAAATATCACCGGGCATATTACGCACCGGCGTGTAAAAGATACTTTGTTCGGGGTCTGCTACAACTATCGCCTGCATTTGCGGGATCATTTTCACAACCAGTGATTTTGGCAATACTACCCCTGCTTTTATTCCCTTCCGGAAATTGCCGACAGCTGAGTCTGCCCATTCAGTAAAATCATGGATACGGCTTAACCAGTTCTCACAATCCTTTACTGTATTAAAGGGAATAAAAGTCCTGCCCGAACCTGCTACCGCTATCAGTACGGGCATGCTGGTAGATTGATTAAAAGGCATCATCCAGTTATTCAGGCTAAGCGATTCCAATCCCATTTTGATGTTGTAGACAAAAATGTCGTAGTTAATCTTATTTTCTTTTGTAAGTGCAGCCCTGTTAAAAGTCTTCATCGTATCCAGATAGGCCTGATAATGCCTGCTTTCCAAATTGCGAAAAGCCTGAGTTGCGTCATTTACCAGGGTAT
This sequence comes from Agriterribacter sp., assembly GCF_035444585.1. Classification (GTDB taxonomy): domain Bacteria; phylum Bacteroidota; class Bacteroidia; order Chitinophagales; family Chitinophagaceae; genus Agriterribacter. The sequence continues at coordinate 9,735 of NZ_DAOMOZ010000129.1, read as the reverse complement.
CGTTGTAACGGTTATCTCCCGTAAAAGTAGCTATCGCAGGATTCAGCTTCAGATAGCCCTCCCAGTAATTGCCAAAAACATCTTCTAACCTTTCGTTGGCAGCAGGATCACTTGCTCCCGTACCATTTTTGTTTTGACTTTGGTTTACACATGACGTTGAGATCAGCCAAATAATGCCTGTGCTGAACAACAATAAATTTCTTTTTTTCATTTTATTATTTTTTATACTAAAATCTTTTCCAATTATATTCCTTTAATCTTTTAAACTCTCCCTCAACGCCGCAAAAAATGCTTCCGGCTGTTCCAGCCACGGAAAATGCCCGGATCGCTCTATATAAAATATGCGGGAATGTTTCAGCCGCTCGTTCAGCCGCTCCTGTGTACCGCCGTTCACCGGATCCTGGCGGCCCTGGATGATCCTTACAGGCAGATCTAAAGCATAAACCCGCTTGCCGATATCAAAGGTTTTGAAATGCGGATTGTGTATGAATGCATTAAAAAACACATCGTTTTGCAAATAGGGGATTTCTTTTTTGGCACATTGGCAAATAACAATGACGCCTTATCATGGTCGTAAAAATAGCCCCTGAACCAGACCTTTGATATTTCCAATGAATTTGGCGAAGGATCCTTTGACAGGGAATCCAGTTCCGTCATATCCTGTTGGGTCAGATTCTTATTGATGTTATCCTCATAATATTTCAGGAAGCTGTTATCCGTACCGGCAGTGGCTATCAAAATAGCTTTTTCGGTGTGTTTCGGATGTTGGATAGCATAATACAACGCCGTGTGGGTAGCCCAGCTATGGCCTAAGACCGTCCATTTATCAATATGCAGGTGCTGCCGCAGCAGTTCCACATCCTGCACCATATTGTCCTGGTTGACCCAGGTGGAATCCGGTTTTTTGTACAGCGAATGCCCGGTTCCCTGGAAATCAATAAGAATGGTTTTATAGCCTTGAAGGGAATCCGAAATGCCTCGCATGTAATAACCGGAATAGCCGGGGCCACCCGGTAACAGTACGACCGGGTTCTCTTTTCCTTTGGTATAATAATGGATATAGCCGGTGGCTGTTTTTAATGAGTCGTGCACATATTGGGCATTGGTGTTTGCGATAACCAATGAGAGCGTGAATGCTAAGAGTATCTTCATTATGTTCCGTTTTATTCTTGTTGACCTCCTTAGTCTCCGTGCGGCTCTATATTCGGAAGTTTCTTATTGTCGCGTACATAATAGTCAAGAAAGTTTCTGCCCAAGATCGTTATCTTCTTCTGCTTTTCGTAAACGGGATCAGCATGGGCACTTCCTTCTGGTATCGCTTGTAGGGTTCTCCCAGTTGTTTGGCGAGGTCTCTTTCTTCCAGGAATTTTACGGATATCAGAATGTACGCCGTGGTCATGATGGAGAAATATAAATGACCAATGGTCATTACGGGTGTAGCCCAAAAGGCGATGATAAACCCAAGCATAAGCGGATGCCTGATCACGGCGTAAAAATATCTTTTGGTAAAGGATAAGGGCTGCGACGCTTTTTGCCGTAAACTTTCATACACCTGTTTCAGCCCAAAAAGATCAAAATGATTAATCATAAAGGTGGAAAGAAAAACGACCATCCAACCTAATGCAAACAATCCCCACAGCACCGTGATAAGGGTACCGTTTTCCGTGTTCCAGACAACACCGGTCATAGGCTGCCATTGCCAGAATAGCAGGATCATTACAAAATTAGTGGCCAGCACATAGGTAGAGCGCTCTATAGATTGGGGAATGATCCCCGTCCACCATCTCTTAAATGCCGGCCGGGCCATTACCGCGTGCTGCACGGCAAATAAGGTCAATAAAATGGAATTGACAATAAACGCCTCCATCACCGATGAATCGCCTCCCACATCAATGGACTTCGGAACGTATATATTGCCAACAAAACCAATGGCGTACAGGAATACGCCGAGAAAAACAACATAGCAGAGCACACCATAGATAAAATAGATCACTTTCATGAGTTTATATTTTAGTTTTTAGTATTGAGTTGCCGATGGTTTAAGATCGCCCGGTCACGATATCTCAAAATCCGGGTGCCCGGTTTGTGATAAAGCAGGATCATGCCTGTTGGCAATGTTGCTATACATAAGGGACTGCCTTCTGTACAGTGACCGTGGTGCTGTCAATCAAACTGATATTCTAATATTTCCCTGCCCGTAGCGCTATCCTTTATGTTAACGGAATTGCCGGAACGCATGCAGGTGCTCACGAGAGTAGGGAATGCTGCTTGTTTACCCCTGGCAAAAACAAGTAAGCCTGCCGGGTTGCCATGATGATGTGATATTCAAAACTAAGAAAGCGGGTATAAAAATTACTGTACAAATCGGACATTATTGTAAGGAATCGGGAAAGTCCAGATAAGATTGCATCATAGGGTTGACATCCCGGTAGAACTGAGAGGGGGGAACGAACAATTTTTCCCTGAAATCACGTGCCAGGTGCGCCACGTCGTAATAGCCCGCTTTAAAAGCGATACCCTGCAATTTGGCTCCGGGATTGTTTTTCAGTAATTCCATGGTGAAGTGAAGCTGCCATATTTTGGCATACGACTGTGGTGAGAGGCCTACTTTCAATAAGAACTGGCGGTGCAGGGTCCGTTCGCTCATACAGCACTCCGTTGCCAGCTTTTTTACCTGGATAATACCTTTTTTACTTATGATCTTATTGACTGCATGATAAACAGGATCGCGCAGGTAAACCGACTTATCCGGTAAATATTTGGAGAAGAAACCTTTTACACCCGGATCGTTAAGCGTACGGGCAGATGCATTCGCCTCCAGTTGCCGAAGCGGCCGGCCTTCTCTATCGAAAATGTGGCTTAACCGTACCTGCCGGTCAGTAAGCTGATACATGGGTATCCGAAGAAAATGATACCCGATAACGGGATGTATCTTCATGGCATATCCACCGCCTGTGCCCTGCTGGCCCGTAATCAGCATTCCGCGCGAAAGAAGCCCCGTAATATAAAGATGGTGGGGCAAGTCTTCGGAAAGGTCATAATTTAAAAAACGAAGAGTAAAATCATCGCCGAAAAAAAGATTGAAGATCAGGTAACCGGTAGAAGGAAAGATAAACCTGACCATGTCCTTAAAAGAGATTTCCACTTTATCGAAGGAAAAGCTGTAATCGCGTACCACTTTAAATCCTGCATGGATCTTCAGGTCATAAGAGGGATCGGAATCCGGAGAATACTGCATGACATGGCATCGTTTTGATCTACAAAATAAAAAAAACAGGGTATCTATTCAGATCAGCGGCACGAAATCTGAAGACTGCTGTCCCGAAGGCTGAAAGGATAGACTTGTTTGACAACTGGCTACCGATAGCCATAAAGCACTAAGAACCAAATCACCCTGCTGTTCGGAGTCTCGTCACTCCGCACTTACTATGTTCTCCGGAGATTGCCAGTCTCCATATAACAACTGCTTTATAAACACAAAACTATAAGCGCTTTCACCCGCATATCCGAAGCCCAAAGTCATAATCCCAAAACCTGAACAAGGTACAGAGGGAAGCATCAAAAAACAAATAACAAGAAACAAACTTGTCCGCCGGGGCGGATAAATTTCAAATCCGAAGCCATAAGCTCTAAGTCCGAAGAATACAACGACAAACAAAAAACCATAAACCAAAACCAAAAGAAAATGACGGGAGACGAAATATTCATCCTACCTGAGAAGCGGTCTGACTCTCCTCATATCGGGTACCGACCGCTTCCAATCTCCAATTTTAAATCTCAAATCCTAAGGTTTACCTTTGTCGCGATTTTTTAGCTATGAAGATATTAATGGTATGCCTGGGTAATATTTGCAGGAGCCCGCTGGCAGAAGGTATTATGGAAAGTAAAATAGAACAGGCACGGCTGAGCTGGCAGGTAGACAGCGCCGGCACCAATGGCTATCATGTGGGTGAGCCCCCGCATCGCCTGTCGCAAAAAGTAGCGCTTATGCACGGGGTTGATATCAGCGGGCAACGTGCAAGAAACATTACCGGCAATGATTTTGACGAATTTGACATCATTTATGTGATGGCAGAGGATGTTGCAGATGAAATAAAATGGAGAACAGGGAAAAAATTCAATCCAGCAAAAGTGAAGCTGCTGATGAATGAAGTATACCCCGGCCGTAATATGGATATACCAGACCCCTGGTACGGAGCTGAGCCTGGCTATCATAAAGTATTTGAGATGATCAACAAAGCATGTGACAAGATCATTGAGCGTTATGCCATACCAACAAAATAATTTAGCATTCAATATTACAGCAGCATGAGCAAACCCGCCATTCCTCAGGGCACAAGAGATTTTGGAGCCGATGTTGTAAGAAAAAGAAGCCATATCATCAATACCATTAAAAACGTATTTGAACTGTATGGTTTTGAACCATTGGAAACGCCTGCTATGGAGAACTTAGATACGCTGATGGGAAAGTATGGGGAAGAAGGAGATAAGCTGATTTTTAAGATCCTGAACAATGGGCTGGCTGATCCCAAAAACACAGATAAAGCAAGAGCGGCTTTTGAAAATGTATTGCATGGAAAGAATGATAAGAATCTTACCGAACGGGCTCTAAAATATGATCTCACCATTCCTTTTGCCCGTTATGTAGCAATGAATCACGGTCAGCTCACGTTCCCGTTTAAACGCTACCAGGTACAGCCGGTGTGGCGGGCCGACCGCCCGCAAAAAGGAAGGTACCGTGAGTTTTATCAATGCGATGCCGATGTAGTGGGTAGCAATTCTCTGTTAAATGAAGTGGAGCTTGCAAATATTTATGCCACGGTATTCGAAAAATTAAAGGTTGATGTTGATATTAAGATCAACAGCAGGAAAATATTATCGGCTTTAGCCGAACTGTGCGGCGGCACAGAGAAATTAACGGATATCACCATTGCCATTGACAAGTTAGACAAGACAGGGATTGAAAAAGTGAAGGAAGAATTATTACAAAGAGGCTTAAATGAAAACCAGGTTACTGTTATTAGCCGGTATTTAGATATTGACGGCGATAACACAGAAAAGATCAATAAAATAAAAGAGCTGCTGGGCACAACCATCGCAGGTGTAAAAGGCATAGAGGAGCTGGAATACATATTGAACTACCTGCCATCTGTAAACAGTACGCAACAGCTCAGCATTGACTTTACGTTGGCCCGCGGACTGAACTATTATACCGGGGTCATTTTTGAAGTGAAAGCAAAAAATGTTCAGATGGGCAGCATTGGCGGCGGTGGCCGCTATGACGACCTCACCGGCTTGTTTGACGTCCCCAATATTCCTGGTGTGGGTATTTCATTTGGCATAGACAGGATATATGATGTAATGGAAGAACTAAAGCTATTTCCGCAGGAAGTGCACAGGGGTACACAGGTATTGTTTTTCAATCTTGGCCGGGAAGAAAGTAAAAAGGCTTTCGTATTGATGCAGCAACTGCGCGATACAGGAATATGCTGCGAATTGTACC
>NZ_DAOMOZ010000129.1:0-4222 GCF_035444585.1 Agriterribacter sp. | reverse complement strand
GAAATTCGACAAGCAGTTTAAATATGCCGAACGGAAACATATCGCTTATGCTGTAATGATCGGCAGCCGTGAACTGGAAAGCGGTACCTGCATTGTAAAAAAGCTCGGAACCGGCGGACAATCTACGATAGCGCTCTCTGATCTTGCCGGCTATTCTTTTTAATCAGGAATTGCTGTTTAACGGCCTCGTATTTTTTTCTATGCCACGAATTCCAGCGTCCCGCGCCTGGGCGGGATGATTTATGGATACAACAGGGATATTACCACCAACTACAAACACACTATTTTTTTTGTGTTACTTTTTTGCGGAAAAAGTAACACAAAAAGCCGCCGGGAAATGATTACCGCTATTTCCCGGAATGCCTTTATTTAGCTTCGGCACTATGTGGTTTCAGCTATAGAACCTTGATATATTTTGCAAATAAGTCACCAGCTAACTCATAGAGGCTCCATCAGTTATTCAAAGCTTTGCGTGCTTTGTGCCCTCTTCGCGGCCTTTGCAGTTAAAAAATTTCCACCAGACAGCAAGATTCCGGTTAAGCTTTATAGCTACACGAGGCGTCCCTTTTCATATACTCTTCTCGAATTAAACCAATAAATAAAGAGTGCAATAAAACTCAGTCCTCCGGTGATCAGGAACATGTTGGCAAACCCAAAAATGTCGGCTAACCAGGCGCCTGCCAGCATGCCTGTTCCAATGCCCAGATCGAAGCCGGTTAAATAGGTAGAATTGGCGGTACCGCGTTTGGAAGCCGGCGCCATATTGATATAGATGGTCTGCAAGGCCGGAAATAGCGTTCCATATCCCGTACCGATCAAAAAAGCAGCGATACAATACACATATATATCATGTACCAGCGCGAAGCCAACATATCCCCCGCTGATCAAAAGCATAGCCGCTGCCATTACCTGGTGAAGGTATCCGCGATCAACCAGCTTACCTGAAGTAACCCTGGAGAATACAATCCCTCCCGCTAAAAAAAGAAAGAATATCCCTGAATTTTGGATGCCTATTCCCTTCCCATATAAAACAGCAAAAGCCACCAGCGTACCCCAGCCGAAAGCGAGCAGCAATTGATTCAGGAAAATGGGGATGGCGCTCACCAGAATAAACCGGTCAAGCGAAATTGGCGGAACTTTGTCAAGCTTTTTCCTGTAGGGAACTTTGATGAAAAGAGAGGCTATAATGGAGAGGAATCCCATGAACAGGGCGGATGAGATCAATGCACTAAAATGATATGCATCATAGATCTTCACGGCAATATAGGGCGCTATTGCCATAGCAATATTGATGTTAACTCCAAAGTAGCCCACTCCTTCTGCGCGCCGCGATGCGGGGATGATGTCGATGGCTACCGTATTTGCTGAAACCGTAGACAATCCCCAAAACAATCCATGAATGAACCGCAGGACAATGAAAAACAAAACCGAAACAGCAAAATAATAGCCGAAGAATGTCAGCACAAAAAGGCTGACGCCCAATACAAAGAGGGGCTTTCTTGCATATACATCCACCAGGTATCCGCTGAACGGGCGGATAATTAAAAGGGCGGCGACATAAGATGAAAGTACCACTCCGATCCTGGACGGAGACACGCCCAGCTCTCCCGACAAAAAGAGCGGAATGGTTGGCATTAAAAGATTAAAGGAGCAGGCAACCAAAAAATAAGTAAGGCAGGCAACAATAAAATTTCTATTCCAAAGCCTTTCTTTTTCTTCGATATTCGTCATGAATAAATAGGCGAAGGTAAGAAAGTTTTGAGTGTAAGCAGAAGATGACACGGGCGGGCAGCAGCGTCGTGTCAATAGTAGAATGTTACATTATCCCGGGAGTGAACAGTAAGAGAAGAAATGTGAAAAGAGAAACATTCTTTCACCTTATCTTCTCACTTTTTCACAACAACAAACTGACAGAAACCGCCTGACTTACAATAGTAAAGTAAAGACGAACACGAAAGTCCTTCATTACCTCAGTTTTGCGAGCGCTTCCTTCAATGCAGCAAAATTTACCTGTGTACCGGGATTGGCTGTTTCCTCTGCATACACAACGGTACCGCTTCCGTCTACCACCGTTACGCCTCTTTTGGCAACTCCCTTCAGTCCAAGCGTGAAATCTTCGAGGTACATATCGTAGTCGCGGATCATTTTTTTATTGAAGTCAGACAGCAGGTCGAAATTGATGTTGTTCTGCGATTTAAATACGCCTAAAGTAAAAGGCATATCAACAGATACGCCTACTACTGTTGCGCCTATATTATTATAATAACCCAGATCATCGCGGTTGCTGCACATCTGTGCAGTGCAAACCCCGGTGAAAGCAGCAGGGAAAAAATTGATGACTAAGGTTTTACCAGCAAAATCTTTTAGGGAAACCTCTTTCTTTTCGGTATTGACCAATGTAAACTCCGGCGCTTTTGACCCGATCGTTAATGCCATAGTATTTAGTTTTAGAGTAATTATTTGTAGAACAACGAAGTTACTGAAAAAATGGTCGGGCCTCCTATGGATACACATAAATATAACATGCTGCATTCCTTATCAATAAGGATTTGCTGTGTATGATGCAATGGCAGCGATTACCGTCGAAAATACCATCTATGGCTTCCTCATAATATTCTAAAGCAATTTCAACAAGTTTTGAGTTTGAACTTTCAGATATCAGCATAAGTGATTATTTCTTCAAAATTATACGTGAACAACGCCAAACCATGTCGTTGTAAAACGGATCAGCATATTATTTAACAGCCATAATGACTTGTAAAATAGCCTTCCATCGCAAACCCCGGAATCGTTTCTCGTTTATACAGGCGAAGCTTCTTTCCAGCAGCAGGAAACAAAAATATTAAACTGGAAAGAACTTGATAAAATATCTAACTGAAAAAAAGATATCCTACCCCTACAAATTCCACCAGTAATTGAACTTCAGCACAAAGGCTCTTGTTTTTACAGCAAAAGGCCCGGGGTAGTAATTGTCGGTATATACCAGGAACAGGTCTGAGGCCGGTTTATACCGCCACTGGAACCTTGCATTGATATTCAGGTTCTCCTGCTGCTCATTGTACTGAACATACGTGGTGAGGAATAGGGTATTCGTAAACGTTATGTCTATACGCGGGCCAACCAGCAGGAAATTTTGGCGGCCCCAGGGCTGTGGCAGGCGCAAATGGTTGTAACTGGCGCTCATCGTTATATTTACGTAGGGCTGGATCCTGTAACCGATATCGCCGGCAGCAGTAAGCAGGTGCCCACCGGCATAATATCCGCCGTACCTGAAAGAAGCGCTTCCGGTAAGCAGGTGCTGCGGCGCCGAAACATAATCAAAACCAACGGTATTCCAGTTGTGCTTTGAACCGGCAGCCAGTGAATCCTTTCCCAGGTTGGTCGGGTCGAACGGGTTCAGCAACTGTACATAATCATTTTGGGCAACCATATTCAATGTACTCTTGGAACGGAAAGTAAAGAGGTAAGACAAAATATTGGAATAATCCGTTTTGCCAAAAGCATTATTGAAATAAAGATTACTGTTGAACTGGGGTCCATGACTTAAGATATTCCCGCCCTTCGGAAAAAAATAATATGTAACAGAGGGGTTCAGCTTGAAATAGCCGCGGCGCGGTACATAGCCTGCTTCTGCAGTATAATCTTTGCCTACATGCTGGAACTGGCCCATGATCAGCCAGTGGCGGCTGCTGTGCTGGAGATGTGCTGCCTGTATCCAGTCGTCTTTTCCCGTTCCGGGCTGGAATGATTTGAGCATCATTGCCTTTCCTGTCCATACATTGTTCGAGGAAGCAAGGTTGTATTCTATGCCAAGGTTCCTGTTGTATGTTGAATAAACCGGCTTGCCGTTGCCGTTATCATTATTTCTATTGGGATGGTAATTTATAGAGGCCTTATCAATATACAACACCCCTATATTAGAGCGTTTGAAAACTTTTCGCTGCAGCGATACCACGGCAAAATTTTGCGAAGGCAACCCGGTTTCATCCACTTTTGCGGTTTGCATATCCATTACACCGATACGCGTATTTTTATCCAGCTTTCCGCTCAGCCTTGCACCAAAGTTGATGGGTACTCCCAGCCCTATCCTTCTTGAAAAGAAAGGCCGGATATCGGCATACCCGAAATTGGCGAACAAATCTCCATTCTCTAAGAAAAACTGCCGGCGCTCGGGAAAGAAAAGCTCAAACCTGCTCAGGTTGGTAACCTGCTTATCTACTTC
>NZ_DAOMOZ010000128.1:0-14243 GCF_035444585.1 Agriterribacter sp. | reverse complement strand
ATTTTGCTTTGTGCTTTCTTCCTTTCATCAGGTTGATGGCTTCAATGCTTTTGCCGTTATAGCTGCTGTCGGCCTTATGGCTGGTAACCACCGCATAGCTGAAATGTTTGAGCTTTCTTTTCTTCAGCCTTTTCAGCATATACGCAATAACATCCTTTTTTATGGCTTCATTTTGCAGCCGTGCCCTGATGGAGTCCTGCCCGTCCGACAATACTTCATCCGGCAGCAGCGTGCTGATGGATGTGCTGCTGGCGGTATAGGGATACTGGTCAATCGTTACGTCCACGCCGTTTGCTCTCGCGGCTTTCACCATCTGTACCGTTTCTCTGCTGCGGCCCCAGTTTTGCTGTCCGCTCAGTTTAAAATGCGATATCTCTACAGGTATACCTGCTTCCCTGCCGATCGTGATGGCTTCATTAATAGCACTCACCACGCTGTCGCCCTCATCGCGCATATGCGTGGCATATATGCCCCTGTATTTTGAAGCTATTTTTGCCAGTGCAATTATTTCCGGTGTTTTGGTATACGTACCGGGTATATAAATAAGGCCGGTTGATAAACCCACCGCGCCGTCCTGCATGGCTTTGTTCACCATTGCTTCCATCTGCTGCATTTCCTGAGGGGTGGCATCCCGGTTGGCGCGCCCCATTACGGTTTTGCGTACATCATTATGACCAATAAGCGTGGCTACGTTAACAGACAGCCGCAGCGAATCGAGCCAGGCTAAATATTTTCCTGTATCCGTATGCGATGCGCCGCAGTTGCCCGCAACAACAGTAGTAACACCATCGTAAATAAAGCTGGCGGCGGTAGGGTCTTTGTCTTCATCGCCTTCAATATGGGTATGCACGTCAATAAAACCCGGCGCCACAATCAGTCCTGTGGCATCAATAACAACGGAAGCCGTGCTGTTTAAAATTGCTCTTCCGGCTTTAACGATCTTCCCGTCTCTAACCGCCACATCGCCGTAATACCAGCTATTGCCGGTGCCATCAATAATTTTACCGTTGTGGATGAGTATATCATATGCCGGCTGTTGCGCAAACGCCGAAAAGGGCAGAAGAAATAAGAACCACTTATACATGGGTATACATTCGGTAGTTGAAGATAAGAAAGATATGATCCGGTTTCCCACTCTTCCCCGTGAAACGCTATCTCACTTCTCACTATTCACAATTCACAATTCACTTCACACCCCCCTCATCCCTCCAGCTTAAACGTGTCCTTCATTCTTATTCCCCTTTCCGTCATGTGCAGCGTACAGCACTCGTTTACAGGGTCGTGCTCAAAAAAGAGGATGAAGTTGTTTTGAAGTGCTTCCTGCAGAAATGCTTTCTTTTCCTGGAGTGTGGTCAGCGGGAACATATCGTAAGCCATAACGTAAGGTATGGGTATATGTCCCACCGAAGGCAACAGGTCGGCTACATATACCAGGGTTCTGCCTTTGTAATCATTGATCTGCGGCAGCATCATGGCGTGGGTATGACCATTCACAAAGCGGATGGTTACATTGTTTGAAAATGCGATATCTTCTTTTACTTCTATGAATTTCAGCTTACCGCTGTCCTGTATGGGTTGTATGTTTTCTCTCAGGAAAGAAGCCTTCTCCCTGTCGTTGGGTTTGGTAGCCCATTGCCAGTGCCGTTCATTGCTCCAGTAAGTGGCGTTCTTAAACGCAGGCACCATCTTGTTTTTTTCAATTACAATGGCGCCGCCCACATGATCAAAATGCAGATGGGTGAGCAGCACATCCGTAATATCATGACGATGAAAGCCGTACCGGGCAAGCGATCTGTCGAGCGTGTCATCGCCGTGCAAATAATAGTGACCAAAGAATTTTGCATCCTGCTTGTTTCCTATGCCCGTATCCACAAGTATAAGGCGGTTACCGTCTTCAATGAGCAGGGAGCGCATAGCCCAGGTGCAGAGATTGTTCTCATCGGCAGGGTTGAGCTTATTCCAGATGCTTTTGGGCACAACGCCAAACATAGCGCCGCCATCCAGTTTAAAATAGCCGGTGTTGATTGAGTAAAGTTTCATACCGCAACGTTAATTAATTTTTTGCTATCAGCTATTAGCTTTCAGCCATCAGCATTCATCAGCATACTAACAATGAACAAATGATTTATTGATTGCATTCACCTTTCACCCTTCACCCGCTCCTCCCTTCGTGAAACGATAAATGTGAGATGTGAAACGCTATCTCACTTCTCACTTTCCTGCGCTCGCTCTCCCCGTGAAACGACAAATGTCAAACGGAAACGCTATTCACCTCACGCCTCACACCTTTCACCCGCTCCTCCCTTCGTGAAACGATAAATGTGAGATGTGAAACGACATCTTTCTCACCTCTCACCTCTCACTTTTCACCATTCACCCCTCTCTCCCCCAACGATCCCCATCTTCTTCATTAAAAAAGAAGCGTTCTTATTTTTGGCCACACCGGGCTGTAACTTATAATCGAAATGCAGTGTGTTGTTTTGTATAGTGCTTTCAAAGCAGTAATTGCTGATCACGCCTTTATATTCGTTTTCCAGTGTGGCTAATGTAAGGTCGTGTGTGGCAAAGAGGGTTATGCAGTTGTATTGCAGCAGTTGTTTAATGAACTGTTCAGACCCGTGGCTTTTGTCGTCCGAATTGGTGCCCCGCAGTATTTCATCAATCAGCACCAGCGCGGGTTTGTTTTGCTGCAACCGCAGTATGATCTGCTGCAGGCGCTTCAGCTCCGCCATAAAATAAGAGGTATGCTCCTGCAGGGAATCATTCACCCTTATGGAAGTCAGTATCTCCATGGGTGTAAATATAAAAGCTGCAGCACAAACAGGAGCGCCGCTCTGGGCAAGAATAAGGTTAATGCCCAGGGTTCTTAAAAAAGTGGTTTTGCCCGACATATTGGAGCCGGTAACCAGTAAAAGCCTGTTGCTTTTCCCGGACTCGAAATCATTGGCTACGCATTCGGCGGCAGGGATAAGCGGATGGGCCATTTGCTCAGCCTTAACATACAAAGTGTTGTTTTGCTCAACCTTCGGATAAGTAAAATGCGGGTTATTGAATGCAAAGCATGCCAGCGCATTCAGGCATTCTATGTCGCCAACCGTATGCAGCCACTGAGCAAAATTGTCCTTATGCTGGTCTTTCCAACGCTCCAGTGCCAGTATGCATTGCATATCATACATGGCAAGGCTGTTCAGAAAAATGTTCACCAGCAGGTTCAGGCGCTGGTCAAAAAACGAGGAAAGCTTGGCCAGCGCGGCTATGGCGCTGTGGGCATTGCCTGCCGTTTGCTGTAGTTGCTTCAATACAGGCGATGAACCGGTTTCAACGGTTACAAAGGTTTTTAAAATGCCGGCATACTGTTCGAGTATGGATTGCTTTTTGCTGATGAGCTGGTGCTGACGGTGTATATATTTTGCGTAAAAGGCTGTTATGAGCCATATCGCTGCTACTCCTGCCGCTACATACAATATATTGCCGGTGGCGATATAGTACAAAAAAGAGGGGATAGTGTATAAAGGCAACACCCACCGCACTACCTGCAGCCATTTCTTTTTGTGCAGGTCGGTTGCCGGTTGCAGCCACTCCGCAATGCTGTGCAGGTTGCCTTCCGCTTCAGCATGCAGTAAACCATGAGCGGTAAGCAACTGTCTTTTATCATGTTGCCCCGACAGTTGCTGAACAGCCTGCTGCCGTGCAGCAATGCCGGCAGGATCTTGTAAGGGCTGTTGCAACAGCATTGCCAAATGTTCCCTGCCATGCGCTGTAGTACAGCGGTTAAGCAAATGGAACAGCGAACGGGGACCGAAAATATCAAGATCTTCCGCGTAACCCTTGCCATTGGCGAAAGAGCTTCCATCGTCGAGCCGGTTGGGTTCATTGCTGAGGATGCCCATCTCATTGGTGTTGATCAGCAATAATTTTTCAAGAAGTGCTTTCTCTTCCTTTAATCTTAAAGCATACCATACCAGCAACAGGAATACGGCAAACAACAGCAGGGCAAGCAGCAGCAAACCGGTTGACCAGTGTTTAAAAAAGAAATATGCCGATACAGTAAAAGCCGTAAAAGCCAGGAGCCGCAGGAGCGCTGAGATCGCTATTTTTCTTTTGAATGACTGAACGGCTCCGGTATATGATCCGGTTTTTTGCTGGTAAAATGAATGCGCAGTCATTTCAAAGACCGCTGTTAAATGATATCAAGCGCTTTGGCAAAAAAATAAACAACGAAGGGGAGGGTAACCGTAATGAAATTACCGGCGAATACGTACACCAGGAAAAAAACAACTACGGAAAGTAAGAAAAGAAGCCAGTACAGACCACGGGATTTCTTGTTAACAGTATCCATATCTGATCATTGATTTGTGGCAAATATAAAGAGGATTTGCTTTGTTTAGAGGAAGAATGGGAAAATTTATACCCTGTCCGTATTTTTGTCGCATTACATTTACACAGACGCTTAAAAGAAAAGCATTGCCGCCCGGCAATATACATATGAGAAAGATCCATTTTTATATAGGTTTTCATACCCGGTTCGGGGAGTCGCTGCTGCTTTCGGGTAATATCCCGCAGCTGGGCGATATGGTTCCCGATGCTGCGGTTACCATGAACTACATGAACGAAGAATACTGGAGCTACGACCTGGAGCTGCATGCAGATCCTGCAGGTCTGCCTCCTCAGATCCAATACAAATACCTTTTTAAAGATAAAAGCGGCAGGATCACCGAAGAATGGAACGATGGCAAGCTGATAGATATCAGGGAGATTGACGCCACCGAAATTCACCTGCAGGATACATGGAATTTTGCCGGGCAGTACGACAATGTTTTTTTTACCGCACCATTCAGGGAAGTATTGCTGCCCCCCGCCAGCCCGCCGGTAAAACCCCTGCCTTACAGGGGTTGCACACATATTTTTAAAGTAAAAGCGCCTCTGCTTCAGGAAGATGAGGTGATCTGTTTGCTGGGCAGCATTGCGCTGCTGGGAGAATGGAATACCGCGCGTCCGGTATGGATGAGCCTGGAAAGCAACTGGTGGACAGCGAAGATCAGTCTTCCTGCAGATACATTTCCTGTTGCCTATAAGTATGCTGTTTATAATAAAAAACACAGGCAGTTTATACGGTATGAAGACGGCGACAACCGCCTGCTGCATAGCAACACGGGCAATAACAAGCTTACCATACTGCACAACGGGTTTGTGCATTTTATGAATACTACCTGGCGGGGCGCAGGCATGGCCATCCCGGTGTTCAGCTTGCGCAGCGCCAAAAGCCTGGGCACGGGGGAATTCGCTGATATTAAGCTGCTGGTTGACTGGGCTAAAAAAACAGGCTTCCGGCTCATACAGTTGCTGCCTGTAAATGACACAACGGACACGCATACCTGGAAAGACTCCTATCCGTACAATGCTATTTCTGCATTTGCCCTGCATCCTTTGTACGTGAACGTGGAAGGCATGGCCAGGAAGGAAGATGAGAAGATCGTAAAATCACTGGGCAAAAAAAGGAAGCAGTTGAACAACCTTGAAGAAGTAGATTATGAAGAGGTGATGCGCTATAAATGGAAGATCATCAGACAACTGTACCAGGCGCAGAAGGAATCTTTCTTTAAAGATGAAGCTTACCTGCAATTTTGGGAGGCCAACCGGCACTGGCTGGTTCCTTATGCCGCATACAGTTGCCTGCGCGACAAATACAGCACATCAAAATATACAGCGTGGAAGCAGTACAGCAGCTATGATAAGAAAGCCATAGCAAAATTGACCGGTACTGATCAAAAGCATTTTGACGAAGTGGGCATATATTATTTTGTACAATTTCACCTGCATACGCAGCTCAAAGCGGCTACCGATTACGCACATGCGAACGGGATAATTGTGAAAGGGGATATACCCATTGGCGTAAACCGTTACAGTTGCGACGCCTGGATGGAACCGGAACTGTTCCATATGGATATGCAGGCAGGCGCTCCGCCTGATGACTTCGCCGTAAAAGGTCAGAACTGGGGATTTCCTACCTACAACTGGGAACGCATGAGGCAGGACGGGTATGAATGGTGGCACAGGCGCTTTAAGCAGATGAGCAATTATTTTGATGCTTTCCGTATAGATCATGTGCTTGGCTTTTTCAGGATATGGAGCATCCCTGCGCATGCGGTAGAAGGAGTAATGGGGCATTTTGTTCCCGCTATTCCGCTTGACATGGAAATTTTTTCAAAGAGAGGGATATATTTTGATCACAGGCGCTTTTGTGAACCGTATATTACCGATGCGGTATTGTATGAGTTGCTGGGAGACAACAGGAACCTGATCAAAGATTTCTTAGAATTGAACGGAGATGGCTCTTATGATCTCAAAGCATCTTTTTCAACCCAGCGTAAGGTAGAAACCTATTTTGCGGGATTGGAAATAAATGAAGAAAATATATTGCTCCAGTCTGTATTGTATGACCTTATTTCCAATGTCATTCTTTTTGAAGAAGAAGGATCGCAGCGGCAGCAATTTCATTTCAGGATAGACATTGAAAATACAAGCTCCTTCGGGCATCTTGATGACCGCCTGCGGCAGCAATTGGGAGCATTGTATACCGATTATTTCTTCCACAGGCAGGACGAAACCTGGGCAACGCATGCCATGTATAAACTGCCTGCCCTAAAAAGGTCAACCAATATGCTGGTTTGCGGTGAGGATCTTGGTATGGTACCGCATTGCGTACCTGAAATTATGCGGCAACTGGGCATATTAAGCCTTGAGATCCAAAGGATGCCCAAGCAGGCCGGGATGGAATTCTTTAACCCTGCCAATGCTCCCTATATGTCTGTCATCACTCCTTCCACACACGATATGAGCACCATCCGTGCCTGGTGGGAAGAGAACAGGGAAAAAACGCAGCATTTTTTCAACAATGAAATGCTGCACCCCGGGCCGGCTCCGTATTATTGCGAGCCATGGATCAATAAAGCCATTGTTATACAGCATTTATATTCGCCGGCCATGTGGAGCATTTTTTTGTTGCAGGACCTGATGGGTATCGATGGAAAGCTGCGGAGGAAAAACCCGGCAAAAGAAAGGATCAACATTCCTGCCATCCCCCGGCACTACTGGCGCTACCGGATGCATATTACCTTAGAACAGCTTTTGAAAGAAAAAGATTTCAACAATGAGCTGATCAGTTATATACATTCAAGCGGCAGGGCAGGATGACGGGTTTAAAATGATAAAGCATAATTTCCCTGTGTGTCTTTGTGCCGCTGTGCCTCCGTGGTTCAATATTTCATACTGAGCTTTGAGCTCATAAACCATAAACTTCTACTCGATGGCTATCAAAATAAAATACCAATATAACAATTTAAAATTCAGGTATCCTTTTACCATTTCCAAAGGAACAAAAACGCATCAGCCGTCTTTACTGGTTGAATTGGATTTCAATGGTATTAAAGGCTATGGAGAAGCGCCGGCAATAACTTATTATAATATACCGGTTGAAAAAATGATAGAAGATATAGAGCGGAAAAAGCCGTTCATTGAAAAATTCTCTTTTACGCATCCCGACCGTTACTGGCATTACCTGCACCATCTTTTTCCCGGCAATCCTTTCCTGGTGGCGGCATTGGATATAGCCGCTTGGGACATCTACGGTAAATTAAAGAAACAGCCCCTTTACGAGTTATGGCATACCAACATTGCGGGTGCGCCATTAACAGACTATACCATTGGCATTGATACCATTGAAAAAATGATCGGAAAAATGCAGGAAAAGCCGTGGCCGGTGTACAAAATAAAACTGGGTACCAAAGAAGATATCGCTATTATGGAAGCCCTGCGCAAGCATTCCGGTGTCATATTCAGGGTGGATGCCAATGCCGGGTGGACCGTGGAAGAAGCTTTGGAAATATTACCTGTTTTGCAGCAACTGAACGTGGAGCTGGTGGAGCAGCCGCTTGCCAAAGACAATTGGGAAGGCATGAAAATATTATACGAGCGGTCGCCGCTACCCCTTTTTGCCGATGAGAGCTGCGTAGCTGAAGCAGATGTAAAAAAATGCAGCGGGTATTTTCACGGCATCAATATCAAGCTCACCAAGTGCAGTGGTGTTACACCTGCATTGCGCATGATCAGTGAAGCCCGGCGGTTGGGCATGAAGATCATGCTGGGCTGCATGAATGAAAGCACAGTGGGCACTGCAGCCATCGTTCATTTGTCGCCGCAGGTTGATTATATGGATGCCGACGGCCCGCTGCTGCTGGAAGAAGATACAGCTGAAGGGTTGCAGTATGATTTCGGGAAAGTAACGCCAACGGCGGAGCCGGGATTGGGGATCAGGGTGGGGAGCAGTGAGTAGTGAGTAGTGAATAGTGAGTAGTGAATTGTGAATGCCTCACCTCTCACGTTTCACCTCTCACCATTGACTACTCACCCCTCACTAACCTTACAGCTCTTTGATCTTAATATTCTTCCACCTTACTTTTATGCCGCCGCCGTCATGTATCTGCAGGGCAATAAAGCCTTCGCCTTTACCAATTTTTTCGTCTTTCAGATGGATCATCTCATGACCATTTACCCAGGTGGTTACTTCGTCGCCCACTACCTTTAAACGATAGGTATTCCATTTGCCGTACTTAAGAAATTTATCCTTCTCTGCCTCGGGCCTGATCAGCCAGCCGCGACCGTACGATTCATATATACCGCCGGTATTGCTGCCCGGAGGCGCTACTTCGGCCTGCCAGCCGCTGATCTTAACACCGTCAATGGAAGAGCGGAAAAATATACCGCTGTTCCCTTCCGCTTCCTGCCTGAACTGCAGGGTAAGATCAAAATTCTTGTAATTTTTATCGGTAGACAGGTAACCGTAGGCCTTATCGGGGCCGCTTTCACAGATCAGTTCTCCCTTTTCCACATACCATTTTTCGGTACCATGGATGGTCCAGCCGGTGAGGTCTTTGCCGTTAAAAATGGATACGGCTTTTTGCGCAAATATGTTAGCGCTTAAAAGCGCTGCTGCCAGGAGAACAATTATCTTTTTCAAATCAGTGTACAATTATAGTGATGAATATATTTCATAAAACAATTCTACTGTTGCGTTTACCAAACAGGGCTTTGTGCTGGTGAGGAAATAATATTCCGTTTGCCCAGAACTGTTGCTCAATATATAAATTAAAGTTCATTGTTTATTCGATTGTTGACTGTTATTCGTTACGTTGGAACTAAAGCCAATACTGGCATAAAGCTGATGATTTGACGTCGTGCCCCACTTGCATAGACTCCAATGTACGCATTGTTACTGTAAATAACGAGATAAATCAACCGTCTTGGGGTCTTTCGCTTTAATTTGAATAATATGCCCCTCTTTATCAATCAAAATATTCGTAGGATAACTGAAAATAAGAAATTTTTTTGCAAACTCACTCTCTAGTCCACCTGCGGATATGAAATGTAATCCTTTAAATTTGTACTTGTTCAACGCCTGTAACCATTTTTCTTTGTCTTCCATTTTATCTGTGGAGACGGTAATGAAAACAACATCCTTATTGCTTTTATACTGTTCAACCAACCTATTCCAGTGGGGAATTGATTCAATACAGGGCTTGCACCAGGTTGCCCAAACGTCAATATAAATTAGTTTACTTTTGAAGTCTTCTAACTTAACGACATTACCAGTAGGATCCGTCAAACTACAGGTGGGGGCATCCTCACCACTTCTCATAGCATAGAGATCATTTAACTTTCTCTGAAACATGCCTTCGATAAATTGAGCTTCTGCTTTTATTTGCGAATAAGAAAGTAAAGAATCAATGAATCTGCTATACGTAGCACTTTGATTTAAAGACATAAAACTTACTTCATCTTTTATAAATGAAGCTTTGAGCACTGCATTACAAATCTTATTCTTTGATAATGCATTAACCTCCGAAAAAAATTTCTCATAAAAAGCCTCTTTTGATAATTTTATTTTACTTGTTTTCTGATATCTGAATACAAGCTCCATAAAGAACATTCTGCTGAAACGAAGGAAGTATGGATTTAAAAGGGTAGGGTCATTAAAGCCTATTATATCAGAGTAAGTAAAAGAAGTTGGGCTGGTAGCGCTGAAATTTTTTTGATAGTAAATCAGCTTTTCTAAGGGTGGATTATCATAAGAAATTTTAAAAGAAAGATTTTTGAAGATCAGGTATTTTTTTCTTTGTGTAATAAACTTCTTTTCATACTTATTTTGCCTGTTATGGAATGATTGCTTCAAAAACAAAAGTTGGTCACTTGTCATTGAATCTATAATTTGAAAATACTCATCAGGCCGTGAGGAGGCATAGTCGGCAAAGTTTGGGTTCGTTTGCTTGTATGCGTTGAATATACTTATTTCGTACGGACTTTCTTCCTGGAGATATTGGTTAATCTTTGCCAACTCACCAGAGAAATTTGGCACAAAGGAAGAATCCCTGAAGTTGATCGCCAAAGATATATTGTCTGTAAGCCATATCGGAATATTGCGTTTAGGGGCTATTTCTATAGTTCCATTGATGACAGGCGAATTAAATGCCATTGAATACGTGAATGAGCCATTCTTTCCCAACTTCACGGTATCTGTTTTCGAGTCTATTCCATATTTATCAGAGCACTTAAAAACAATATAGTCTCTAATAGGGTTGGTGATTGTTCCGCTGATTGATTGTGCTTGTAAAACATTCAGCATTACCAATGAGAGGAGCGTCGTAAATATTTTTACCATAAACTTTAAATGGCTTAGAAAGTTGCACACAACCTTTCCCATTACATGGCTTCAAACCTGCCTGACAGCAGGGGAATCTCTAATTTCAAACCCCTCTACACCAGCATTGTCACCGGGTTTTCGAGGTATTTTTTAAAGGTCTGCAAAAACGCAGCGCCCATTGCGCCATCCACGCTCCGGTGATCGCAGCTCAATGTTATTTTCATGATATTGCTTACACCAAACCCATCGCCTTTTTTCACCACGGTTTCTTTTATCCGTCCCACGGCCATTATAGCGCTGTCGGGCGGATTGATGATGGCGGTAAATTCATCAATATCCATCATGCCCAGGTTGGAAATGGTAAATGTGTTACCGCTGAACTCGTTGGGCTGAAGCTTCTTATTGCGTGCTTTCCCGCTCAGCTCTTTGCTTTCGGCAGCGATCTGGCTCAGCGATTTCTGGTCGGCAAAGCGTATTACAGGCACGATCAGTCCGTCTTCAATGGCCACGGCTATGCCTACATGAATATGGTGCCACTGGCGGATGCTTTCATTCATCCAGCTGCTGTTTACCGCAGGGTGCTGACGTAAAGCCATCGCCGCAGCTTTTACCACCATGTCGTTAAAGCTTATTTTAACAGGGCTCACTTCATTCATCCGGATCCGGGCAGCCATCGCATTGTCCATCACAATTTCCATGGTAAGGTAAAAATGCGGTGCGCCAAATTTACTTTCGCTCAGGCGGCGGGCAATTACCTTACGCATCTGGCTAAGACTAACGTCTGTATATCCTTCTGTACCGGGTGCGGCAGTGAATGCAGCAACGGCGCCGGCAGCAGGAGCTGTGGCCGCCTTAGCAGCGGCGGGTGTATAGTTGTCAATGTCTTTTTTGATGATCCTTCCGCCATCACCCGAACCCTGTACTAACTTCAGATCAACTCCTTTATCCTTTGCAATTTTTTTGGCCAAAGGCGAGGCTTTGATCCTTCCGTTCCCATCAGATGCCGGAGCTTCTTCCGCAGGTTGTGCGGCAGCAGCGGATGCGGGCTTTTCTTCTTTGACGGAAGGCTCAGGCGCAGGTTGTGCATCCTGCGCACTGTTTAAGGAATCTACCAGTGCGCTCACATCTGTTCCCTCCTTACCAATAATGGCAATTACATCATTTACTTTTGCGGCTTCCCCTTCGGGTGTACCGATGTACAATAAAGTGCCGTCCGTATAGCCCACTACTTCCATAGTGGCTTTATCGGTCTCCACGTCGGCAAGGTTGTCATCACTTTTTACCTTGTCGCCTACTTTTTTGTTCCATTTCACAATTTTACCTTCAGTCATGGTGTCGCTCAGTAAAGGCATCCGTATAACGGTAACGCCCAACTGCTCAGGTGTTACGGCAGGAGCTTCTTTTTTGGGAGCTTCCGCTTTTGGAGCACCGTTGGAAGCGGCATCCTTTTCGTCGGGTTTGGGCTCTTCTTTTTCAGATGCCCCCGTTGAGGCGTCACCCAGGGCAGCCTTATAATCTTCACCCTCCCTGCCGATGACGGCAATTACTTCTTCCACTTTTACGCTTTTGCCTTTTTCAACGCCGATATATAATAGGGTACCTTCGTTATAGCTTTCCAGTTCCATAGTAGCTTTATCGGTTTCTACTTCTGCCAGCAGGTCGCCGGGCTTTACTTTTTCGCCCACTTTTTTATGCCATTCCACGATCACCCCTTCCGTCATGGTATCGCTCATCCTCGGCATTTTAATAACTTCAGCCATACTATGTATGAAATTTAAGTTTAAGATGTATTTGGAAGGTCGAAATTAAGGCAAAAAGCGCAAATGAAATGAAGCGCAATCTTTTTTATCAGATCATGATGTTTTTGGCACATATTGCAGGCAATGCCCTTCGGCACGCACCGGGCCTTTGAACAGCAAACATTTACCGCATTGTGCTGCATCCACATCAGTAAATGGTATATACAATCCACAGTTGCTGCAGGAAGCTTCCGGCACCTGCGATTGATCTGCATAACCCAATTTCCTGCGTTTTTCCAGCTCGTCGGCGCTCACCCCTTCAAAGTTATTACAGGGGTCGGCCGGCGCAACCGGTTTTTCTTTTTTATCTGTTTTTCCTTTTTGTTCTCCGGTTCCGCAGCCCACCAACAAAAAACCACTTCCCCATAAAGCAGTGCCGTATCCGGTGCATCTGCGCAGGAAAACACGCCGCGAAAAATTATTGTATCGCATTTCAAATGGTTTATGAGGATCAAGGTAAGATACACGCGGTTAAAAAAACCTGCTTTTTGCTTATTTCACCACTTTTATCACCCCTTTCATGGTTTGCCAGTGGCCCGGAAAAGAGCAAATGAAAGGATAATCGCCCGGTTTATCAGGCACTGTAAAATCGAGCCGGAAATTTTTACCGCCGTTCACCAGTGGCGTAGCAAAAAGCACTTCGGGCATTTGGGGTACAAAGCTTTTTTCGTATCCGTCTTTTTGTGCTGCCATGGCTTCTGCTGCCTTACCTACTTTTTCGGAACTGCCCGGCTTTATAATTACAACATTGTGCGGCATCCCGTCTGCATTTTCAAAAATAAGCGCAACTTCGGCGCCTGCTTTAACCGTGATGGATGTTTTATCAAAAGCCATCCTGGCAGGTACCGCGGTTAAACGAAGCACTGTTTTCCCGGGAATGGAAACAGGCGCCGGTTTTGTTTCTTCAACGGGTGTTTGCATGTTTTCCCTGAAATCATTTACCGCCTTTACATCTTTTAATTCATTATAATCGTTTTCTGTAAGGGCTTTGTAGCCATATTTCGCCCATTGCGGATCATCGGTAATGAAGCCGGGTACCTTTAATTCTTTTTTGTTGGAAAGCGAGCCCAACAGGTAACGGGCTTTTTGGGGCTCGTTGGCCAAAAAGTTTTTATCTTTTTTAAACGTGGCCATCCATACAGGTTCCAAATGCCTGAACGACTCTTTTAATGCATAGTCAATATAATAATCAACCGGCAGTGTTGTTGTTGCCAGCAAGGCGTTTAATGCATTTTCCGAATTATAGTGGCTCAGGGATATAATAGCCTGTAATCTCACCTTGGCCGAGCTGTCCTGTGATAAGCCGATCAACTTATTTTCCGCATCTTTTATATCATCCCTCCAGTAAAATAAAACTCTTGTAGCCGCAGTTCTTATATAAGGATCCTTGCTGTTCAATAATTCATTCAGCAATTTTTCATCCGGAATGTTGAATTGCTGGTGTACCCATAAGGCTTCCAGCTTGTGTTGCTCATATTCTTTATCGTTGCTGTTAAGACCGGCAACCCATTTTTCCAGAGCGGGGATAACGGTCTCAGCCGGCAGTTGTCTAAGCTGTGTTCTGGTTGTGTACCTGTGCCTGTCTTCGTATACCTTTAGCTGGTCGAGCAACTGTTCCATGGAGAGCCTGGTAAGATCAACCGGCGTCAATAATTTTTTATGCTTATAGGTCAGCCGCCATATTCTTCCATGCGTATGGTCTCTCAGCGGATCGCGCAAAGCCCTTTCGCCATGATTGATGATCGGGT
>NZ_DAOMOZ010000127.1:0-14304 GCF_035444585.1 Agriterribacter sp. | reverse complement strand
TTGAAAACATGGAACACCGGGGCGCCTGTGGTTGTGAAAACAATACCGGTGATGGCGCAGGCATTATGATACAGGTTCCGCATGAGTTTTTTTTCGCCGAATGCGTAAAGTTAGGTGTGCATTTACCTGCTTTTGGCCGCTATGGCGTTGGTGTCATTTTCTTTCCCAAAGAGGTAAGAATGCGGGAAGAATGCCGTGAAATATTTGCAAGAGCTGCCGAAAAGCTTGGTTTGGAAATACTTACCTACCGCAAGGTGCCCGTTAATATTGCCGATATCGGACAAACCGCTCTTTCTGTGGAGCCGGAAATTGAGCAGGTGTTCATAGCTTGCCCCGATCATATCCAAAATCCCGAAGACTTTGAAAGAAAGCTGTTCGTATTGCGCAATTACGCTACCCATACCATTAACAATACGGTAAAGAAAGACAGCATTGGTTTTTATATAGCTTCCCTCTCCTATAAAACAGTTACCTACAAAGGACAATTGACCAGCACACAGGTACGCACTTATTTTTCCGACCTCAGCAACAAAAGAGTGGTAACCGCTTTTGGACTGATACATTCCCGTTTTGCAACCAATACATTTCCTTCCTGGAAGCTGGCTCAGCCTTTTCGCTTTATAGCGCACAACGGTGAGATCAATACTTTACAGGGCAATTTAAACTGGTTAAAGACCAGTGAAAACGGACTTTCCTCCCCTTATTTCAGTGAAGAAGAAATGGATATGCTGCTGCCCATTGTAACGAACGGGCAGTCGGATTCGGCCTGCCTGGACAATATGGTGGAACTGCTTACACTGTCGGGCCGTTCCCTGCCGCATGTAATGATGATGCTCATTCCGGAAGCGTGGGATGATAATGATAAGATGGACCCGGTAAAGAAAGCATTTTACGAGTATCATGCCGCCGTTATGGAACCGTGGGATGGCCCGGCTTCTATTTCATTTACAGATGGTAAGATCATTGGGGCTACATTAGACAGGAACGGGCTGCGCCCTTCCCGCTTTTGTGTAACACACGACGACCGGGTGATCATGGCATCCGAAACAGGGGCTTTACCCGTAGATCCGCGTATAGTAAAAAGTTATGGAAGGCTTCAGCCCGGAAAAATGTTCGTGGTGGATATGGAGCAGGGGCGCATCATCAGCGATGAAGAACTGAAACAGGGTATCTGCTCGCAAAAACCTTACAGTGACTGGCTCAACCAATACAAGATCCGGCTGGAAGAACTGGCTTCGCCCCGCGTAACCTTCACACACCTGTCTGAAGAATCTGTTTTTAAATACCAGAAAGCATTCGGCTACAGCACAGAAGATATAGAAACCC
Source organism: Agriterribacter sp. (assembly GCF_035444585.1). GTDB lineage: Bacteria > Bacteroidota > Bacteroidia > Chitinophagales > Chitinophagaceae > Agriterribacter. Next base: position 12,978 of record NZ_DAOMOZ010000127.1, on the reverse strand, counting down.
TTGTTAAACCGATGGCTATTGATGCCAAGGAGCCGGTTGGATCAATGGGAACAGATGTTCCGTTGGCCATCCTTTCCGACCAGCCGCAGCATCTCAGCAGTTATTTCAAGCAATTGTTTGCTCAGGTAACCAATCCTCCTATAGATCCTATACGCGAGCGCCTGGTGATGAGCCTTGCCTCGTATGTGGGTAATAACGGGAACCTGCTGGTGGAAGAACCGCATCATTGCCACGCAGTTGCCCTTAAGCAGCCCATACTTACCAGCACTGAGCTTGAAAAATTGCGCAGCATTGATACCGGTATTTTCCAGGCCAAAACCATCCAGTGTTATTTCAGGGCAGATGGTAAGTCCGGATCGCTGAAAGCCGCCTTAGACCGTATTTGCCGTTATGCTGTAGATGCAGTGGAAGACGGGTTCGAAGTGATTATTCTTTCCGACAGGGCAATAGATTCAGATCATGCTGCCATACCATCTTTGCTTTGTGTTTCTGCCGTACACCATCATCTTATCCGCAAAGGATACCGTGGTCAGGTGGGTATTGTGGTAGAAGCCGGTGATGTATGGGAAGTGCATCATTTTGCCTGTTTGATAGGGTTTGGCGCAACTGCCATCAATCCATACCTGGCGCTGGCAACCATCCGTACCATGAAAGCTACCGGCAAATGGGAAACCGACCTGGAATGGGAGGTGCTGCGTAAAAATTATGTAAAAGCAGTATGCGACGGACTGCTGAAAGTATTCTCCAAAATGGGCATTTCCACACTGCAGTCGTACCAGGGAGCCCAGATATTTGAAATACTGGGATTGAACCAGGATGTGGTAAACAAATATTTTGCCGGTGCGGTAAGCCGTGTTGCGGGAATGGGACTGGATGAAATTGCGAAGGAAGCGCTTGCCAAGCATTCTCTTGCGTTCAATCTTAAAAATATTCCTGTTGATCGTTTGTCCGTTGGCGGTATATACCAGTGGAAACGCAAAGGTGAAGTGCACCTGTTCAATCCTCAAACCATTCACCTGTTGCAGCATTCAACACGCATGAATGATTACAATATTTTTAAAAAATACAGTAAGCTTGTAAACGACCAGGGCGAAAAAGCATGCACGTTGCGCAGCTTGTTCCGGTTTAAACGCAACCGCCCTTCCATATCAATTGATGAAGTAGAGCCGGCTGAAAATATTTACAAACGTTTTGCTACCGGCGCCATGTCATTCGGATCTATTTCCTGGGAAGCGCATACTACCCTGGCTATAGCAATGAACCGCCTGGGTGGTAAAAGCAACACCGGTGAGGGCGGAGAGGATGAAAGAAGATATGAAAAGCTGCCGAATGGCGATTCCATGCGTTCTGCCATCAAGCAGGTAGCGTCTGCCCGGTTTGGCGTTACCAGCTTGTATCTTACCGAAGCAGATGAATTGCAGATCAAAATGGCGCAGGGAGCAAAACCCGGCGAAGGCGGGCAGTTGCCGGGTCATAAAGTAGACGACTGGATTGGAAGGGTGCGTCATTCAACCCCTGGTGTGGGATTGATCTCTCCTCCGCCCCATCATGATATTTATTCTATTGAAGATCTGGCTCAATTGATATATGATCTTAAAAATGCCAACCGGGCGGCGCGCATCAATGTAAAGCTGGTGTCTAAAGCAGGTGTGGGAACCATTGCCGCCGGCGTTGCAAAAGCGAAAGCCGATGTAATTCTTATTGCAGGGTTTGATGGTGGAACGGGGGCATCGCCGGTAAGTTCCATTAAGCATGCAGGCTTGCCCTGGGAACTGGGGTTGGCCGAAAGCCATCAAACACTGGTCAAAAACCGCCTCAGGAGCCGCGTGGTATTACAGGCCGACGGGCAAATGAAAACAGCACGTGATATTGCTATTGCTACATTGCTTGGTGCAGAGGAGTGGGGCGTGGCTACGGCAGCCCTGATAGTAGAGGGTTGCATTATGATGCGCAAATGCCATCTCAATACCTGCCCTGTTGGCGTGGCAACGCAGGATCCCGAATTGCGTAAACGGTTTACCGGTAATGCCGATCATGTGGTGAACTTTTTTAAATTCATCACCCAGGATCTTCGTGAGCTGATGGCTGAGCTGGGTTTCAGAACGATCAGTGAAATGGTAGGACAGGTAGATTGCCTGGAAAGAAGGGAAGGTATTGATCACTGGAAATATAAAAAGCTGGACCTGTCGCCAATTTTGTATAAAGAACCTGCCGATGAATGTACGGGCTTATACCACCAGGAAGAGCAGGATCACGGGCTGGCAGGGGTGTTGGACTGGCAGTTGCTTGAAAAAGCAAAACCGGCGCTGGAACAACGTGAAAGAGTATATGCCGAATTCAGCATCCGTAATATTGACCGTACTGCAGGCACTATGCTCTCCAATGAAATTACAAAACGCTACAGGGCGGCCGGGTTACCTGATGATACGATCCATTTTAAGTTTGCAGGTACAGCAGGGCAAAGCTTCGGCGCCTTTAATACAAAAGGTGTTACGTTCGAGCTGGAAGGTGATGCAAACGATTATTTTGGAAAAGGACTAAGTGGCGCCAGGCTCATCGTATACCCTTCAAAGGAAGCAGGATTTGTTCCGGAAGAAAACATCATCATTGGTAATGTGGCTTTTTATGGTGCTACTTCGGGCGAGGCATTTATAAGAGGCAAGGCAGGTGAGCGCTTTTGTGTAAGAAATTCAGGCGCCAGTGCCGTAGTAGAAGGAGTGGGCGACCATGGTTGTGAGTATATGACAGGAGGCCGGGTAGTGATACTGGGAGATACGGGCAGGAACTTTGCTGCGGGAATGAGCGGCGGCATTGCATATGTTTATGATGTAAAAGGCCAGTTTGCAGAAAATTGCAATCCCGAGATGATTGACCTGGATCCTGTGATCAATGGTGAATCGGAAGAGCTGTATGATATGATAACGAGGCATTATGCTTATACCGGAAGTGCAGTGGCCAAATTCATTCTTGATGATTTTGACAATCAGTTAAAGAATTTTATAAAAGTATATCCCAGGGATTATAAAAAAGCCCTTCAAAGAGCAAAGGTTAAAGTGCAGGAAGGATAAGCGGTTCAAAGAGAAAGTATACCAACATTTTTAATTTATAACGCAGTAGTAAATACAATGGGTAAGCCAACAGGTTTTTTAGAATTTACGCGTGAATTACCGGGGAAAAAACCAGTAGCAGAGCGACTGAAGAACTACAATGAATTCATTGACCGTTTTTCCCAGCCCGACCTGGTAAAACAGGCTTCACGATGCATGAATTGCGGAGTACCTTTTTGCCATAGCCATAGCGGTTGTCCTTTGGGTAATCTTATTCCCGAGTTTAATGATGCGGTATACCGCAAAAGCTGGCGAGAGGCATACGAGATACTTACATCTACCAATAATTTCCCTGAATTTACAGGGCGGATCTGTCCCGCCCCCTGTGAAAGCGCCTGCGTATTAGGCATTAATCAGCCTCCCGTTACCATTGAGGAGATTGAAAGGCATATTATTGAAATAGCTTTTGAAAAAGGATTTGTGCAGCCCCGCAAGCCCAATGTCCGCACAGGGAAAAAAATAGCAATTATTGGTTCCGGTCCTGCCGGACTGGCAGCAGCGGCACAATTGAATTATGCGGGTCACCTGGTTACTGTTTTTGAAAGAGATGACGCCGCCGGGGGACTATTACGGTATGGCATACCCGATTTTAAACTGGAGAAATGGGTCGTTGACCGCCGCATTGAGGTCATGGAGCAGGAAGGCGTGGAGTTCAGGTACAATGCGAATGTAGGTGTAAACGTGAGCATCAATGATCTGCTACGCGAATACCACGCTATTGTACTTGCGGGTGGTTCAACCCAACCAAGGGATCTGCCCATACCCGGTAACACCCTTAAAGGCGTATATTTTGCCATGCAGTTCCTGAAGCAGCAAAACAAGCGGAATGCAAAGAAGGACCCATTGGCCAATGCTTCAATTGAAAGCAATATCCTCAAAGAAGAAATAAAAGCTACCGGTAAAAATGTAGTGGTAATTGGCGGCGGAGATACAGGCAGCGACTGCGTAGGCACATCGAACCGGCATGGCGCAGCATCCGTTACACAATTTGAATTGATGCCCAAGCCGCCGAACGACCGTACACCATTTATGCCATGGCCTACCTATCCCATGATATTGAAAACATCTTCCTCGCATGAAGAAGGCGCCGAAAGGCGATGGGCAATTGCTACAAAAGAGTTCCTGGGAGACGATAAAGGTAACCTGAGAGCATTAAAGATAGTTGACCTTGAATGGAAATTTTCGGATGATCAAAGACCTTCACGGTTCGTGGAAGTAGCCGGCACAGAAAGAGAAATTCCCTGCGAGCTTACCCTGCTGGCAATGGGATTTGTTCATCCCCGGCATGAAGGCCTGCTCGATGAAATTGAAGTGGAATATGATGAACGGGGTAATGTAAAAGCTTCTGAACGCGCTTATCAAACCAATATACCTAAGGTGTTTGCTGCAGGTGATATGCGCCGTGGTCAGTCGCTCGTAGTATGGGCAATAAGCGAAGGAAGGGAATGCGCCCGGAAAGTGGATGAGTTTTTAATGGGCAGCTCGCTTTTGGAAACCAAAGACGCTTCGCTGGTGTCGTTGGCGATATAGATAAGAGGTAAGAGGTAAGTAGTAAGAAAATACATGCGTTATGTTTACATTTTTGTTATGGTTGATATTGCTGGTGCTTTGTGCACCGCTGGCTATACTTGCCATTGTGTTGTACCCGATCGTATGGCTGCTGTTGCTTCCGTTTCGTTTGCTGGGTGTATCGGTTAACGGGGTGTTGGAGCTTATTAAATCATTTTTTTTGCTGCCTTCCAAACTGTTGAAACGTATTTGAGTTAATACAACGTAATAATGGTTTTCTTTTCAACGGAAATGGTTATAGGCGTTTTTTTTATTTCTGCCGGAGCAGTATTAAAAATTTTTCCGCCCAAATCAAGAAGTCTATATGGATATCGGACACCACTTTCGCTAAAAAGTGAACGAAATTGGAAGGAAGGTAACAAGCTGTCTGCTAAACTTTCAATCCTTGGTGGTTGCTTAATTATACTCATTGATTTTATTCTGCTGGTGAGCTTCCCATCGCAAATCGCTCTTCGGGTACTTGTAAGCCTTTTACTTATGATAATATCATCCATTCTTATAATTGTTATCACAGAAAAAAAATTAAAGGAAATAGATAGATTAAACAGATAGACATTATGTTGTAAGGATTTTTGGAAGATTTAATCCCGAACATACAGCGAAATTCGAATGAGGCTTTCAGATGAGCGTAGAGCTATGGGGCAGTGTAAAAGAAGAAATACTCAATCTAAGTTTGAGCATTTCTCCCCGAAGGTAATTGAGTCAAGGTAGTTGTAGAAGAACGATTTAGTATATACATTCTTGTGATGATACTTGAGACACGTACCAGGATGATTAGAGCATTGCTACTACTGGAAGCATTCAACCGGGCTAATATTCGCTGGAGTCTCACTCCACGCACCATAATCCGGCCGTTAAGACCTATCGCGATGATTAATTTGTAGTTCGACCCTTTCAGGGTCGTAATGCTATTTTGTTCCATTGGTTATAAACGTTTGGACCCTTTCAGGGTCAATACAAATGCCCTTAAGCAATTGTGCACCGGCAGCGGCCGGTACCTGACGCAGGAGGGTCAGATCGCTGTTGGGAAATTCAAATTTTAATTTTGAAAGTTCATAGTCGGAAGTGCGTGACAAAGGAGGCTTTGAGCTATGAATATTTTTTGAAAGCTGATTGCTAACTGCCTGGTGCCACTCCAACTTTAAGAAGTCTTTAATAAAAGAAAATGCTAAAGGATAAAGTTATGTACATGCGGCATATATCTTTGCCCACTAAATAATTTTACCCATTATGAAAAAGCATTTTTTTGTATTAGCAACGGCACTGGTATTAGGCTCCATGGTGGCTTACGCCCAAAAAGGCGCAGACAAGCTCGTTTCCTTTGGGATAAGAGCGGGCGTAAATCTTCAAAAAATCTACGGAGATGATTTTTTGGGCAATAAACTGACCAATGATTTTAAAACAGGCTTTCACGCGGGTATCAATGCCGACCTGTTTATTTCGGAAGGATTTTATTTACAGCCCGGGCTATTGTATTCAACTAAAGGCGCTAAAAAAACAAACAACAATACCGAATACACGCAGCACATTTCTTATATCGAGTTACCGGTGAATCTTTTGTTCAAACCTCAGGTGGGCAACGGAAGATTATTATTGGGTGCAGGGCCTTACGCGGCCTATGGCATTTCGGGAAAAAGTAAAACCAAAAGCGGTGACGCTGCTATAGAACTGGATGCGAAGTTTAAAAATAAAGTGAGCGCTGCCGATTACCTGAATGGGCTTTATTATCTTAAGCCATTCGATTTTGGCGGTAACATACTGGTAGGATATGAACTGAACAGCGGCTTCAGCCTTCAGTTGAACGGCCAACTTGGGCTGTCGCAAATGAATCCTGAAATAAAAGGTGTTACCGCCGATAAAAGCAACTGGAAGAACATAGGTTTCGGTGCATCGCTGGGGTACAGGTTTTAGGGAAGGTGAGAGGTTAGAGGTGAAAGGTGAGAAGTGAGAAGTGAGAAGTGAGAATGTGAAAGGGGAGAGGTGAGACGAAGCAGGATATCTGCTAAACACATTTTTGAAGAGGGTTGCATGGTTTTAAGCGTGCAATCCTTTTTTATTTATAAATAAAAAATAAAGGAATAATAAAAAATTATTTAGATATTTGTCTAAGTATATAATTAATCAATGCAAGGGAAAATAGATATTGTTTTTAAAGCATTGAACGATGCCACCCGGCGGGAAATACTGGAATTGCTGCGGAGAAAGGATATGACCGCCGGCGAAATTGCACAGCAGTTCCGGATCTCATGGCCCAGCGTATCGCACCACCTGGATTTGCTCAAACAGGCGGGACTCGTATCCGCAACCAGGAGCGGACAGTTTGTGTATTACTCGCTAGAGACAACAGTAGTGGATGAGATCCTGAAATGGCTTATAAAATTCAAAAAAAATAAAAAATAGCATGAAGAAATCAGCAGCTTATTGGATATGGACAATTTGCCTGGCGCCCCTTATTTTCCTGGCAGTGGTCTGGCAAAAATTACCCGGTCGTGTACCCATGCACTATAACATAAATGGAGAAGCAGATCGTTACGGAAGCAAAAATGAACTGTTGGTGCTTATAGGGATATTGTTTGCTGTGAATATCGGCACGTACCTGCTGCTTTCCAATATTCACCGTATTGACCCTAAAAAGAAATATACGGCTGAAAACCTGCCTGTAATGAAACGCTTTGCTTTTATCATTACGTTTTTTATGACGGCATTGTCGTGCTTTATTATTCATACTACGCTGCATGCCGGAAGCGGCTTTAACGGAAAATTTGTTGTTGCTCTAATAGGACTGATGATCGCCGCTTTAGGCAATTATATGTATAATATAAAGCCCAATTATTTTGCAGGATTCCGGCTGCCATGGACGCTCGAAAGCGAGGAGAACTGGAAATATACGCACCGGCTGGCAGGCAGGATATGGTTTGTCGGAGGACTGGTTTTGACCGTGCTGGCATTCTTTCTTTCCGAAAAAGCGGGCTTTAATGTATTAATGATCATTACAGCCATAATAGTGGTTGTGCCCACCGTATATTCGTACAGGTTTTATAAACAAAATTTGAATAAGTAGGGCAGCCCGATAGATGCCAATATCTGGCAAGCGTTCAGCCATCTAAAATTCAGCGATCAGGGATAGCCATTTTGCCGCCGAAGCGCCCCATAATTCTTTATAGGTAGCTGTATTAAACTGCGGCCAGTAAGGTAAGTCTTCATTAAATCTCGACTGCATCCCAACAGGAATACCACCAACGGTTTCACCGGGCAATGCAGTATAGAGTTGGGGATAATTACTGCCCTCTCCCCATATTAATGATTGTCCAAAAGGATTTTTACCCACTATCCAGAACAATTGCTGTTCGGCAATATTCATCAGTTCTTTATCATGAAGGAATTTGCCGGCCAATGCGGCAGCTTTACCGGTGGAGAGATGTACAGCCGCATTGCCCTTAAAAGAAAACCATACCGGAAAAACCCGGAGATAATGTTCTTTATCAAGCCTGACCCCGTTTTCCAGATGCTCTTTATAATCCTGAGCGGCTCCGCTGAACACGCCTACCTGCACCTTGTAAAAATTAACGGAATCTTTTACCTCGTCAATATGATATATGCCGCTGGGCACCATACCATAAGGCTGAACATACTGCATGATGGTTTTCAGGTAGTTGCCATATAACCGTATGGATGCTTTCCACTTGTTATAATCCGCATGACCGGCCTGGGTTTTGCAGAGCATGGTCAACGCCTGCATATACACCTGGTCGCGCGACTGGTGTGTATAATGAACGATGGATTTCTTATTTAAATCGCGGTAAAAGAATCCTCTTAGTTTATCCTTATCTTTAAGCGGCTCTGTGCGTTGACAATTCAGCGTATAACGTATGGCATTTGCGGCCTCAGTGGCATAATAACTATTGCCTGTTAATTTATAAAGTATGCTGGAAGCAAACGAGATGTTTGCCATATACTGGCTGTTAGACGCCATAGCGGCATGATCCCCTCCGCCGCCGATGCTGCTCAGATCGTTAAAGCCCAGGCTGTCGAACCGGCGTTTGGCAAATACAAAATCTTCTATAGCTACTTTCCGCAGGTTCTCTTTCAACATTTTATCTTTCTCTTCCACTAAAGATGCATAAGCTTCTATGCCCGCAAATACAAAGTTTTCAAAAGCCCTGTTGTGCACACGAATGCGCCTCCTCCTTGTGGAGTCGTCTTTTGTGCCGATGAATCCATCTGTTCATAAATTGGTGCCCCAGGTTTGTGCGCGGTAACCGTCTCCAAAACGCGACTTGAGTATCATATCCATTCCCCACTCCGCCTCCTCCGTCAAACGCAGATATAAAGCGCAATTGCCCTTTGCTTTGGCGCTTTCCGCCACCTCCAGTAAGGACTGTACAATTTCTCCTGATTGCAATATTTGTTGCGACATATCGGCCGCATCGTGCCAGCCGCCATTCATCGCAAACAGCTTCCCGTTATGCTCACCGTTTAGATCGGTATGGCAAACACCGTGCTTTCCCGGCACGGGGTAACCGCGCCGCTCACAAAATATAAAATTCAACACACGCCATGCAGAATTGTCCCAGATATTTTTATTGATGTAAAAGGGCTTGCTTGTAACGTCATTTACTTTAATATAATATTCTCCTTCTTTTTTAAAATCACTGAAGTCAATTGTTTCAAAGGAGCCAGTTCTGTACCGCTGCGATTGAATCTTTCCCTGGTAAACCAATCCTTTGGAAATATTATCTATCAACTGGAAAGTGCCATCATGTTTTTTTACATTTACAATGGCGGTTTTTTGGCTTTCATCACCATAGCCGGTAGTGGAATAGATGGTCCTGTTTTCAGCAGGCGCCCATCCGCTCACCACTTCGGGATTTTCTACCGTTTCAAGGGTAACGGCATCAATATCAAATTTTAATGAGTCGTCCATGGTACGCTCTTTACCAAACACCTCAATGGCAAACTGTAATGCTGTAACCTTATCTCTCGCCAATCCGGGCATTTCCACAAAGCATTCGTTCCATTGGCCGTTGATCAGGTTTATTTCGTGATAGCCTTCGCGCTCATACTTGTCCGGTACTTTTATTTTGCCGTCATTAATCACGTAGAGATTAAGATAAATGCTGCGGGCGCCTTCACAATCGGGATATATGTAAAACCTGATGCGATTGTATTTCTCCCATGTAGCCCCTCCTGCGTCGAAGCTGGCGAGCGAAGTGCCGAAGCCCAGTCCCCAGGCCAGGAACTGCGGGTAGCTAGTTGGAGCAGTCAAATGAAGACTATGATTGCTCTTGATGCTTCTTTCCGCTGTTATTGACATGCCACCAATGCCCTTATGCCACCATTTGTCCAGGTCTTCCATATCGCAAAGGATATCCGAGATCAGCACTTTTTTGGTAAGCCCGAAAGATTCAAAGGATTTACTGTAATCCAGCGGTAACGGGCTGTGCACATAACCGCTGTTGCGGATATCTTCTTTTAACTTTTCATCAATCTGCCCCAGCAGAAAGCAGGCAGGATAAACGATCAAAAAAACAATGGCAGTTATTCTTTTCATAATCGAAGGGTGATTGTTTTGGTATTTATGATTGAAAAATCAGGGTGGAATGATGTACACGCTTTCATCACGATCCCGGGCGGTATTAAAAATACTGTATTTTGTTGTGCCACCTCTAACCGGGTGCATTCCAAATTGTCGCTGGCTGGTGGGATACCAGCCTGATTTTGCCTCACCCCAACCCCTCTCCGGGCGGAGAGGGGCTAAAATACGTTCCTGTATTGGCTTTTATTTAATTTTCAAAAGTTTTCTCCAGACAATAATGATTTGAAATGCACGCGCACAGAAGTATAGCCATTTATCCGCTTTTGAGTATATCCGCCTTTTTCCCTTCTCTTTGAAGCATGCTTCAACAATTCTATACGCCCATGTGCAGACCTTTAGCAAAATTCATTTGTATTGTAACACTGCTGCTGGCTTTTGCTTTTTCATCAGCCGCCCAGCCCGTGCAATTAAAAGATGCAGCAATACTTGTATCTCCATCTGTTCCCTCTGCAATGCAAACCACCATTTCACAGGTGCTTTCAGAAGAAATTGCCAAACGTACCGGCATTGTGCTTAAAAACGGCGACAATTGGCCGAAAAAGAGAACAGCTGTTGTTGCCCTGGTATTGTCATCAGATAAGCAATTGATGGGCACTGCCGTCCCCGCCGGGAATAATACGGATGGTCCCGAATATAAAAAAGAAGGATTCAGGGTGGTAAGCAGTGTTAGCGCTAAGGGTACTGCGGTATGGATCATTGGCGCCGACAGCCGTGGTATACTGTTTGGCGCCGGGTGGTTGCTGAGAAATTTAACGATGGGGCGCAATCTGCTTCAGCTTGATGAACCAGCAGATATAGCTTCTTCTCCTGCGTACCCTATACGAGGTCACCAGTTGGGATACCGTACAACAGCCAACTCTTATGATGCATGGACGGTGGCGCAATATGATCAGTACATCCGTGAGCTGGCTATATTTGGCAGCAATGCTGTTGAAGGCATCCCGTTCCACGAAGATGAAACGCCCAGCCCGCTTTTTACCATACCGGCTGCAGAGATGAATATCCGGCTCAGTGAAATTTGCCGGAAATACGATATGGACTACTGGGTATGGACGCCGACAACTTTTGATTTAACGGACAAGGCTAAACGAAAAGCAGAGCTGGACATGCATGAAGGCTTTTACAGACAGTGCCCGAGGCTGGATCATATCTTTTTTCCCGGGGGCGATCCCGGCGACAACCATCCTTCGGAAGTATTGCCTTTTCTCAAAGATCTGCACAGCCGGCTGATCAAATACTATCCCAGCGCCAAAATATGGATCTCGCTGCAGGGGTTCAGTGTAGAGCAGGTTGATTATTTCTACCGTTATCTTGACCGGGAAAAGCCCACATGGCTGCAGGGTGTGGTGTCAGGACCCGGTAGTCCGCCTATTGCCGAAACCCGTTACCGGCTGCCCAAACAATACCAGCACCGGCAATACCCGGACATTACACATTCCGTACGCTGTGAATTCCCGGTTGAGCAGTTCGACCAGGCCTATGCGTTAACCCTTGGCCGCGAACCGGTAAATCCCCGGCCTTTCGCTTTCGCAAAGACCCATCAAACCTATGCGCCTTTTACCGATGGGTTTGTTTCCTATTCAGATGGTTGTCATGATGACATCAACAAAGTGATCTGGAGCGTGCGGGGCTGGGATCCGCAAAAAGATGTAAATGAGATTGTAAATGAATACAGCAGATTTTTCTTTGGTAGAAATGATCACGCACTGATGTCTGCCGGCATTGCCGCGCTGGAACAAAACTGGAAAGGCCCGTTGGCAGAGAACGGCGGGGTGGAAGCTGCCTTCTCCTTCTGGAAAAAGCTGGAATCCGGCCATCCTGAACTAAAAAACAACTGGCGCTGGCAAATGTTGCTGCTGCGGGCGTATTATGATGTGTATACCCGCCGGAGACTGGTGTATGAACAAACTTTGGAACGGCAGGCCAACCAGTTGCTTGCCGGCGTTCGGACGGGAAATGTAAAAGAAACGATGGATATGGCCCTTGCAACAGTGAATAAGGCAGATAAAGAACCGGTTGCACCGGAGCTCAGGAAAAAGATTGAGGAGCTTTGCGCAGATCTGTTCGCTTCCATCGGGTTACAAACCAGTGTGCCAAAATACAAAGCAAAGAATTATGAAAGGGGCGCCGTGCTCGATCACGTGGACTACCCGTTGAACAACCGCTGGTGGCTTGCGGATGAGTTTAAAAAAATTGCATCCATGAAAGCCACAGAAGAGCAGATCGCTGCCCTGCAAACCATTGCCCTTTGGGAAGCCCCGGGCAACGGCAGCTATTATGACGATATTTCCAGCGTAAGCAAAGGCCCACGGGTAAAAACCATTTCTTACGACGCTACCGATGTGGCCTGGTGGGACAATGGGTTCAGCCGCAAACGGCTTTCTTCCCAATTGTTCCAGAACGCTCCTGTGCTGGATTACGATAAGCTGGAGCCGGGTGCAAGGTATGTTATTCGGGTTTGTGGTTTTGGCGATGCATTGCTTCGTGTTGACGGCGTGCGGCTTTCTCCTGTGCTATACAATAAGGAAGCAGATACCTTTAAAGAATGGATCGTTCCTTTATCGTTAACAGGCGACGGGAAAATAACCGTAACCTTCGATGAACCGGAAGAATCTAACCTGAACTGGCGGCAGCATTCCCGTATTTCGGATGTTTGGTTGCTGAAACGGTAAGGCAACCGGTTTTGAAACCGTAGATCGCGCTTCC
>NZ_DAOMOZ010000126.1:0-14410 GCF_035444585.1 Agriterribacter sp. | reverse complement strand
GGATGATCGTAACATTCGTTCACGAACAATTACCGGGGTTTACCAGCATAGAAAGGGCTACTTCAAAACGCAAAGGAAAAATTTATCTCGACTTTTTGCAAAACCGTCCCCAGGCTACCCTTGCCACGGCTTATTCGCTGCGCCCAAAGCCCGGTGCAACGGTTTCTATGCCCCTGCACTGGGAGGAAGTAAAAAAAGGATTGAGCATGCACGACTTTACCATACACAATGCCCTGGCAAGAGTAAAGCAGGAAGGCGACCTGTTTAAGCCGGTTCTGGGAAAAGGGATCAATATGAAGGCTGTGATCGCCAGGTTGGAGAAATGGTAAGCGCATGCTGATGCAGGTTAGCTGCGTGAGCAATATCCTTTATTTTCAAAATTCATAACCATGCCAACCACTATAATAAAAAAGCAGATCAGAAAGCCGCAGAAGCAGGAAAGGCCCGGCTCGGAGCAAAAAATGCGGCCCCAGCCCGTATTCGATCATCCCGCGCAAAAAGGAAGCAATAAGCTCCACAATAAAGTGGCCTTAATAACCGGGGGAGACAGCGGTATTGGCAAGGCAGTAGCCATTTTGTTCGCCAAAGAAGGAGCCGATATAGCGATCAGTTATCTCAGCGAAAAAAAAGACGCTAATGAAACAAAAGACATTATTGAACAGCAATATCATAAGCAGTGCCTTCTTATCGCGGGCGATATTGCAAAAGAAAAGCATTGTAAAGAAGTGGTTAAGAAAACGATCGCGGCATTGGGGCATATAGACATTCTTGTTAACAATGCAGGATTGCATTTTGAAAATAAATCGCTGAAAAAAATAAGCACCCGTGAAATGCTTAAAACTTTTGAAACCAATGTGTTTTCTATGTTCTGGATCACCAAAGCCTGCCTGCCACACATGAAAAAAGGCAGTTGCATCATTAACTCGGCATCCGTTACGGCTTATCGCGGCAGCCCTTCTTTAATGGACTATGCTGCTACAAAAGGCGCCATCGTTTCTTTTACCCGGAGCCTGTCGGCCAATCTTATCAAAAAAGGCATCAGGGTAAATGGTGTGGCGCCGGGCCCTGTATGGACACCGCTTATAGCATCAAGCTTTAAAAGTAAAAAAGTAGCGCAGCACGGCAGCAACGCCCCTATGGAAAGGGCCGGGCAGCCGGTTGAGATAGCACCTTCCTATTTATTCCTGGCCTGTTCCGACTCCGGCTATATTTCGGGCCAGTTCCTTCATCCCAACGGGGGAGAAATTATAAATGGATAAGCTTCATTTTTATACCCTTTTAAAATAAATAAAGCCTTAACTTAACATGGTATGACCATTACTATGATTTAATTGGATAAGCTTCCTGAACTTATGTCAGCAGCACAATTCACAACAGACAAAACGTATTTCATTTCCGGGAACAGCGAGATGGGTGAGCGTATCCGGGATTTTGACTGGAGCAATACGTCTTTAGGTTCATTTGAAAAATGGCCGCAAAGCCTGCGTACCGCTGTTAACCTATGCCTTAACTCCAGGTTTCCAATGGTGCTTTGGTGGGGAAAAGACCTGGTAAAAATTTACAACGATGCATACAGCATTATACTCAGTGCAAAGCACCCGCATGCCCTGGGTGCAACAGCGAAAGAAGTTTGGCCGGAGATATGGCATATTATCGGTCCCATGCTGGAGAGTGTGCCTGAAACAGGAAAAGCAACCTGGTCCGATAATCAACTGTTGCTGCTTCGCAGGAATGGCTTTACGGAAGAATGTTATTTTACCTTTTCATACAGTCCTGTTCACGGAGAAAATGGCAAAGTAGAAGGCGTTTTTTGTGCTGTTACAGAAACCACAGATGCTGTTATCGGGGAAAGGCACCTGCAAACGCTCACCAATCTTGGCAAAAAGATTTTAAATCTTACGGGAGACCTGGAAGTATATCAAAAAAGCATTGAGGTGATCAGACAGAACCCGAAAGATTTTCCTTTTGCGCTTATTTATGAGGTGAGCTGTGACGGAAAGAAGCTTTCACTGGCGGATAAAACATCGGAGGATCTGGAAAAATTTTTCCCTTACGAAATTGATCTTGATAAACATGCGGGCCGGTTTCACGGGTTGGCCGATGTGGTACTCGGCAACGTACCGGTAATATCCGATGATTTGACCGAAAGGTTCGGGAATTTGCCTACAGGTGTATGGGATAGTGCAATCCGTAAGGCTTTGGTATTGCCTGTGGCACATAACCAGCAAAAGATCCCTTATGCCATTCTAAAGGTAGGCATCAATCCTTACCGTATGCTTACCGACAAATATCAAAGTTTTTTTAAGCTTATTGCCGACCAGATAGGATCCGGAATCAACAACAGCCGCATTTTTGAAACAGAACGAAAACGAACCGGCGCACTTGAAGAGCTTGATAAGGCAAAAACCGTTTTCTTTTCCAATATCAGCCATGAGTTCCGCACCCCGCTTACCCTTACGCTGGGTCCGCTGGAGGAGCTGATCAACACCCCGGGAAACAGGCTAAGCAACAGCGAAAGACAAAGCATTGAAACCACACACCGCAATGCCATGCGATTGCTTAAGCTGGTAAATACGCTTCTTGATTTCAGCCGTATCGAATCGGGGCGCATGACGGCCCGCTATTCCCCGATAAACATTGTATCGTTCACTGCTAACCTGGCAGGCAATTTCCGTTCTACTATTGAAAAGGTGGGATTGGAACTGGAAGTAAAGGCACAGCCCATAACAGAACCGGTGTACGCAGATAAGCAGATGTGGGAGAAAATTGTTTTTAACCTGTTGTCGAATGCTTTCAAATATACATTAAAAGGAAAAATTACGGTTTCCATATACGCTCAACATGACGGGGTTATCATGGAAGTACAGGACACGGGAGTGGGTATTCCTGAAAAAGAGCTGCCGCATATGTTTGAGCGTTTCCACCGTGTGCAGCAGGTTGCCGGCAGAACACACGAAGGCACGGGCATCGGGCTGTCGCTTACCCAGGAGCTGGTTCGTCTTCATGGCGGTACTATCAGCGTGGAAAGCGCAGAAGGCCGGGGAAGCACTTTCAGGGTTGCCATACCTTACGGCAAAGCACACCTGCCCCTTTCTCAGATCAATACCGGCAACGAAGAGATTGAAGAGGTCGTTTCGGATTCCTATACAAAAGACTTATTTGCCCCACCGGGAAACATCAAACCCAAAACAAGAGGGGCAGCCGGTGATAAAGATAAAAGCAGCGATGCCCCGTGCATACTGATCGTTGATGACAATGCCGACATGCGGCAATATCTTCAAAGCCTGCTCGAAAAGAAATACCGCATTTTTACCGCCGGCAACGGGCTGGAAGCTTTACATACCATTAAAACCGAAAACCCCCTGCTTGTTTTGAGCGATGTTATGATGCCGGTCATGGATGGCATTAAGCTCACAGAAGAAATAAAGCAAAACAGGAAAACAGAACATATCCCTGTGGTGCTCATTACAGCAAGAGCCGGTGAAGAATCAAGAATAGAGGGATACGAAACCGGCGCTGACGATTATCTGGTGAAACCCTTTTCGGCCAGGGAACTGCTGGCAAGAGTGCGTGCGCAGATCAGGATCGCCCAAACGAGGAAACATATAGAGCACCAGCTAAACAACTTGTTTGAACAGGCCCCGGTAGCCATAGCTGTGATGCACGGTCCCGATTTTATTATTGAGATCATTAATGAAATGGCCCTCCGGATCGTAGGCAGACCAAAGGAACAACTCATCCATAAGCCTCTGTTTGAAGCTATGCCTGGAGTAAGGAACCAGGGATTTGAGGTTATTTTCAGCAGCGTATTCAAAACCGGCAGAAGAATGGTGATTGAGGAAATAGAAGTAGAGTTGCTGCGGAACGGGAACCCGGATACTATTTTTGTAAAGCTGGTGATTGAAGCGCTCCGCCGGGAAGATGGAAGTATATCGGGGATAATGGTAGCTGCCTATGATATTACCGAGCATGTAACTGCCCGGAAAAAAATAGAAGCAAGCGAGCTGCGTTACCGCCGGCTGATACAAAGCATTTCTGTTGCGCTTTATACCTGCGATAAAGAAGGAAGGATTGTACTGTACAACCAGGCCGCTGTGGAACTTTGGGGGCGGGAGCCTAAGGTGGGTACTGAATTATGGTGCGGGTCATGGAAAATGTTCCAGACCAATGGCGAGTTGCTTCCTTTGGATAAATGCCCCATGGCCATTGCATTAAAACTTGGCAGGGTTGAACCTTTTGAAATCATTATTGAACGTCCCGATGGCAACCGCCGCCATGTATTGCCTTATCCCCAGCCCGTTTTGAACGATGAGGCCGAAATAACCGGCGCTATCAATTTATTACTGGATATAACAGAAAATACAAAGATCCACGAGGCGCTCCGGTTAAGTGAAGAAAGATTCGGCAACATCATCAACCAGTTGGGAGCCGGAATTGCACAAACCGATATCACCGGTAAATTCATTGCCGTAAATGACCAGTATTGCCGCCTTGTAGGCCGTTCTGAGGCATCTCTTCCGGAAATGCGCATTGAGGATGTAACACACCCGGACGACAGGCAGCAAAATATGCTTTTATTGAAGCGCTGCGTGGAAGAAGAGAAAAGCTTTTCGATGGAAAAGCGCTATCTCAAACCCGATGGCACGGTAGTTTGGGTAAATAATATCGTATCGTTGATAAAGGGAACCGATAATGTTAAATTTCTCACCGCAGTAAGCATTGATATTACAGAAGCTAAAAAAATGGAGACCCGCCTGATTGAAAGTGAAAACCGCTTCCGCAATTTGTCGAACACCATTCCTGTTATTATCTGGATGGCCGATAACAACGGCAATTGTACTTATCTTAATAAACAATGGTACGACTATACGGGCCAAACGCCTGAAATTGCACTGGGTAACGGGTGGCTGAATGCAGTGTATCCTGCCGAAAAGGAACTTACAACAGGCGCTTTCTTTGATACGAAACCGAAGAAAATACCTTTCGTAATGGAATTCCGCCTGAAAGATAAAAATGACAACTATCGCTGGTTTCTCAATTCCGGTCTTCCCAATTATAACGAAGATGGAAGTTTTGAAGGATATATAGGATCCTGTACGGATATTACGGATAACAAGAAATTATCGCAAAAAAAAGATGAATTCATGAGCATCGTAAGTCATGAGCTCAAAACACCGGTAACCTCATTGAAAGCCTTCGCACAATTGCTGGAAATGAAGTTCTCAACTGCCGGGGATGAGTCTTCGTCTGCCATTATGCGCCGTATGGATATGCAGATCACCAAATTAAATACACTCATAAGCGACCTGCTCGATATTACGCGGCTGGATGAAGGCAAGCTGTCTTTCAAAAAAGAGATATTTTCATTTACCGACCTGGTAAACGAAACAGTTGAAGAGCTTCAACGCATTTCTACCGGCCATACCCTGGTAACAGAAATATTTTCCAATTGCCTGCTTACCGGCGACAGGGAAAGAACAGGGCAGGTATTGACCAATTTCATTACCAACGCCATTAAATATTCGCCCAAATCCAATAAGGTAATAATAAAAGTTACCATGCACAACGACTCCGTAGTGTGCGCCGTAAAGGACTTTGGCATTGGTATAGATAAAAGCAAACAATCCCGTATCTTCAGCCGGTTTTACAGGGTAGAGGGTGAAAAGTTTGATACCTTCCCGGGATTGGGATTGGGTTTATATATATCCGCTGAAATTATAAAAAAACAATCGGGTAAAATATGGTTCGAAAGCGAACCTATGAAAGGATCCACATTTTACTTCAGTCTTCCTGTAAATAAAGACCAAAACAAATGACAGGAAAAAAAATTTTCATTCTCGACGACGACAGGGATATCCTTGATTCGATGAGGATGGTGCTGGAGTTTAAAGGATACACGATACATACTTCAGCCAGTGTGGAAAACTTAAAGCACATTTCTGAAAAAGATCCCGACCTGTTGTTGATTGACCTCTGGATGTCGGGCGTAGATGGATCAGATATCTGCAGGCAGTTAAAAAACAATACTCAAACCAGGCATATACCTGTGGTTATTATTTCTGCCAACGCCAATATTAAGGAACTCAGCCTAAATTGCAAAGCGGATGGTTACCTCTCAAAGCCTTTTGAAATAGACGAATTACTGTCAACAGTGCAGCGATATACCAGCAACACCTGAAGCTATAATTCCGGTGAATTTTGTTCAATTTCATTTTTAAAATGCCGGAACAGCAACATCACCTTGCCATTCCGGCTTTTTAATCATCCCAAAATTCCTGTCATTTTTCCATCAGGAACTCCCTTTCGGCCAAAGAAAGACCATTCATTATTTAAATGATCAGGCAGACTGGTTGTCGCGCAATCTTTTAATTTCATCATGCGATCTTCTGAGCTTAGCCTTTTGTTCAGAAATGAGCTGCACCACATCGGGCGACAGTTCATCATCCGGTGCATTATCAAGCGCCGTTTGATAGGCTTTCTGAGCCGCATCTTCTCCGTATTCGCAGGATTCGAGTATGGATCTCCTGGCTTTGCCACCAAAGGTTGCCTTAACATCCATCCATGCCCGGTAAATTTTTCCGCTTACCGTTGTTGAATCGGTAGCTCCCTGCCCGCTTTGATGAACATAATTCCTGAGCTCCGAAACATATTCCCTGCTTTCATCGGCCATTCGTGTAAAAAGGGAACGCAGATCGGCGTCAATAACTTCTGTTTGCCTGGCAGCTTTTTCGTAACCTTCTATACGGTCGTTATTGATCTGGATCAGATCATTCAATACGGCCACATTGTTTTCAGTGCTGATCATAATTTTATTTTTTTAAGATGATTAATGATGTTGTGCAATAAGACGTTTAAACACATTACCGGAAGGCCGGCCTGCTTACTTATCTGAACAACGTTGAGAAAGTAGAAGTCTAAAAAACCGTACCGTATTTTTTTACGCCTTCCATTTTGCACTTGCGTGTAATATTTTCTACAACATACACAGCCTGCCGCACTGAATGACTACATTGGCCCCGGGTTCCGGTGCTTCAACCTGAAATTGCACACCGGTAACAGTTTGTAACAAATAACATTTCATAATAAATTATTGGCAATATAATTGAAGAAAAAAGGTAAACAATTTAACGATATGAAATACTTAACACTATCACTGGCAGTAGCACTATTCAGTGCACCGGCTTTCTCCCAAAATTTTCAGTTAGGTCTTAAAGCAGGTACCAATATCAGCAACTTCCGCGGCGATGATTACCAGGATGTAAAAACCAATACAATAGTAGGATTTCATGCGGGAGCGTTTGTAAATTTAAAATTCGGACCTGTTTTTTCTATTCAACCGGAACTACTGGTTTCCTCGCAGGGAGCAAAGCTCAAAAAGGCCTCCCAGGAAGAGAACTTTAAAGCAACCTATGCAACCCTTCCCGTTATGGTAAAACTTCAAAGCCCTGGAGGTGGATTATATGTGGAAGCAGGCCCCCAGTTTGGATTAAAGGTTAGCGATAAGATCAGCGGCGTTAATACGGATGTAAAAAATCTTGATGTAGCGCTCGCCGCAGGTATCGGTTACCATAGCTCAATGGGACTGGGTATAGGTGCGCGTTATATAGCAGGACTTTCCAAAGTAGGCGATATTGATTTTGGCGGAGGTGTAAACCCGGATTATAAAAACAGCACCATACAGATCAGTGTATTTTATACCATATTCAATAACAAGTAAGATTTAAACGAACATATAAAAACAAACGGGCTGATGAATACATGTCAGTCCGTTTTTTATTTTCTAACGTTTTCCCGGCTGTGACCGGGGTTCGGGGGCGTATCAACTACACCGATCGTGGAAGATATTACACAATGATAAGCTTTTCGGCAGCAGGAACGGAGCGCATATTCTGGCACAATTATTTATACCATATAAGTAGAAGTTTCCGGAAAGAGGTGGTCTCGTAAAACAGTACCTGAGAATACACTCTCATACCTGATCTGGATAATGCCAGCGTAGGAAAAAAGGAAACATCGGAGACTCCGGTTCAACCCGGAGTCTTTTTTTGTGCAGTACTTAACATTAACCATCCAATCCGCACCTGTGCAAAAACGCATTATTAAAAACTTTTTGTTCTGCCGCTCCCAGCAGGCTGTGGCGGCAGTTGATCCAGGTATCAATGGCCGCATCGCCGTACATTTTCCGTACACGTTGCGGATTGAGGTTAAAGTTCATTTTTCCCCAGTGCAGGGTGTAAGGAATACTTTTGAATTCCAGCCTTTCCCAAAGCCTTTGGTAAAAATTTCGGGCTGCTTCCGATTCCACGCCATCGAGCTCCAGTATGCAGGTCTTTTCGAATTTTGTAAAGCCCAGCAGGGCTTTTGTTCCTTTTACGTAACGCAAGGCAAGCCCGCCCGGAAACGGTGACTGCCCGTTGATAAAGATAACCTCATCGACCACCCTGCTCACATTTTCGGCTGCAATGGCTATAGCGGCGCTGATGGCTTTGCCCCTGAACTTGGTATTACTGAAAGTTTCACCGATCGTTCCAAATGCATCAACGGCCGATTTAAAGGCAAGCGGGAACATAACATTTACCAGGGCCGGTACCAGGGCCGCCGACAGACCGGCAGGGAGCCCGTCAATGATCGTTTCTATTACGCCGAGCGTATTGTCGCCATACTGAAACCCATGATCATCCCTCACTCTCTTGGGATAACCGGGCGCATATGGCATTTTATACATTGTTTTGAGATATACGCCTTTTTCTTTGTTGTTCTTGGCGAATTTGTGCGGGTTAATGATCACTTCAAAATGATACAGCTCTTTATCCGGCCCATCGGGAGGATAGGGAAGCTTTAATGCAATCCCCGAAAAATCCAGATGATCTATTGCTTTAATAAGATCATCATCATATTTTACCTGATCGGCGCGTTGTTCGGCCAGCAAATAAACAGGATCGGTTTCAATCATCACGCTGTGAATAAATCCGAAGCTCCCAAAGCTTACCACTGCCGCATTAAACATATCGTCGTTCCGTATCACACCGGCGCCCATCCATTCGATAAATTCATCTGACACCACCGGGTAAGATGCCCTTTCCAGCCAAACATGATGCGTTGGAGATACAACAAGGTGGATCCCCACTATAGCGTCATGTACAGCTCCAACCCTGAATGCCGACCCATGTGTACCGGTAGCCGTGGCTCCTGCTATGGATTGCCCGTTGCTGGCTCCGGATGCTTTAATAGACCGTTTGGGGCTGGCATCTTTTTCCAGCTTTTCATTCAGGTCAAGAATGCTCATCCCGCATTGTGCAAGAAAAAGATCGTCAGTGCCTTTCCCGGTATTGATATAACCATCCGCAATAAATTTGCGGGGGATCCGGAACGATAGCCGCAGCGCTTTGGTATCCACCACTCCCCCGTTGCAAACCGCAACATCCGAAAACGACCAGCCGTTTCCCATGGCCCGCAATGCAATATCATTCTTGATGGCATACCCGATCAGCCACTGAAAATTGGAAGTGGTTTGCCTGTACTGCTCCGAAGGCGTTGCCGGCCCAAACGGGATCCTCAACTTAAAAGATGCTCCTTTTTTAAACCGGTGGGTAAAATTCTGGTGACCGTTCTCCCAATCGGTGATATTTAATTTTTCCACACCGTCGGGTAATACCATATAGTTGGACATTGCAAAAGATTTCAAAATATGATCAGGGCCGGCTTCCCAATGAATCCGTTGGGGGACTGTACGGCGCACAACACCACTCTACCTGCTGCGGGAGAACTATTCCAAGCGTAACGGTGGAAAGAACAGCAAAGCCCAGGTTGGTTTTTACCACTACTTTATTGAGGTGATTGAACCTCGGATCACAGCCGGGATTGATGTCCTTTGGTTGCACCAGGCCCCATGCATAGCTCCAGGTTGTTCTTTTGTATACAGTATTGTTGGAAAAAGTATCGCAGTCGTATTGGCTGATCACTTTTGTTGTGCTGCAGCTTTGTGCAAGCAGCACGATCCCGATCAGTATGCTTCCGGTTAACGGGAAGCCACCTTTCTTTTTGATCTGACGAGCCAAACTGTGCATAGGTATCTTTTAAAAAATAAAAGAAAAGGCCTGTCTGTTTTATTGATCAGCGAAAGATCCTTTGGAATGTAATTTCAAAGATAAAACAAGATCCGGGAAATAGGAAGGGTGGTGAAGGGGTGAGTGGTGAGTGGTGAGTAGTGAGTGGTGAGTAGTGAAGATGTGAATCAGGGCAGGGTACAGGCTTGTTCCTGCATTGACGAAAGCATCGAAAGCTGAATAACAAGAACCAAACCTGTTCGCCGTGGCGGATAAAATCCAAAATCCGAAGGGATACACGATGAACTAAAAAATCAGAAATCAACAAATCAGAAATAACCAAAGGCTGAAAGCCGATAGCCCGCAGCCCATAGCTACCGCTCTTTCTTCCGGTACACTTTTACGTAATCAACGATAAAAACATCAGGAAATACCGTGTTCTTTATTTCTTCGCGGGTAGAAGGATATTCCATGCTCAGTATCAGGTATTCCTCAATATGTGATATGCCCTGTGTTACCTCATAAAATTTATACCCGTCTACATAAAATATGTATTTCTCCGGCGTCCACTCCAGCGCAAAAGTATGAAAGCCTTCACTCACTCCTTTCAGATAACTCTGCATGCCCCGGGTAGTGCGTTGGTTGGGCCCGTAAGCCCAATGCACATTATGCGAAACGATATCGGTCCCCAATTTTTTGAAGAACTCTAAAATATCAATCTCTGCACCAAATACTGCCGGATCTTCCCCTTTCGAAATTTCCGTAGACTGGATCCAGAATGCCGCCCATATTCCGGCCGATTTTTGCAGCTTCGCCCGGCATTCGTAGTACCCGTACTTACTCATAAACAGGCCCTGGGTGCCAACGGCGCTTCCCAATAGGCTATCGCCCTTTTTCAAAGCATATAATTTGAGATACCCGTCTTCCACCTTAACCGCTTCCTCCGATACATAGGCAATGGCCCTTGCACCCACGCCACGCACCGCCCACTTTCCGGGATCAAGCCTGTTCCCCTTAAACTCATCTTTCCATACCAGCTTATATCCCAGTTTTTTTGGCGTATAGCGTTTGGGGGACATCGGGTTCTGAGCCGGTCTTTGCGCCAGGCCGGTAACGGTAAATAGCACGCAGGTAAAAAATAAAAAAATACTTTTCATACGGAGGTAACCTTCATGCAACTACTCTATTTCATAATAGTACACTTCAGGGTGCACTCCTTCACTGATCGTATAGTAACCGTTTCCTTCCGCTGCAAAATCAATCGCCTCACCCTGTTGTTCTACTTTATAAGGCATTTTGCGGGGCACCATCTTCAGCAGTTGCCACAAAGGTTCTTTGTCTTTACGCTTCCAGTAAAACACATTAAGGTAGTTCTTCAGAAGCACCCGGCTTCCGTCTTTGGAAATATTTCCTCCGGAGATCCACTTGCCGTTGTTACCGCCCTCAAAAAACAAAGTGGCCTTTTTAACGAGCATTACCGTATCATTTCTTTTGAACAGTAACGGTGCAGTATATACGCTTACCGAATCTTCCCGCTTTGAAACGATATAGAACAATTTCTCCACGGGATCAACCATCAGGGTTTCCGCATCGCGTGGCCCATCGGGGTATTTCAGATACAACGCGTCTACCTTTACGGTTCCTGAAAACGCATCTGCCGAATGTTTAAGCTTCGGCTCTTTTACCCGGTAAATGATGATGTGTTTTCTTTTGGCATTGTTGTCGCCGATGTCTCCTATATAAACATAACTTTCCCCTTTGGGTCCCGTACTCACCGCCATATCTTCACAATCGGCTACCCCATGCTTTATAAGCGGGTTGGCTTTGAATGTATAAATAGCTTTTAGCGTTCCATCTGCACTAATTAAGAAGAACCTGCTCGTATCTCCGCTGTCGTTATGAATATAAAGCATCCCTTTATTTACGGATGAAGCGGCAAGCCCGGACGTTTCGTTATTGATCTCAGCAGCCAGTTTTCCTTTTGTTACTACCGGGATGCTGTCCTGTGCAGGAGCGGGTAATGAAAAAGTGATGCCAATTAAAAACAGACAGAAGATATTCATAATTGATTGTGGCTTACATGTAGCGTATGAAAATAAATGTAGCAAAAAAATATGGAATAACGCATGTGCTTATAAACGTTCTATCACTTGGGCAATGCGTTTAGTTAAGGATTAGGTATAGGACAACCGCCTGCAGATGCAGCACCTTGCTGAATCCGCAAAATAGACTAAACTATTAAAAACTGCTCTCTCTTAATGCTGAAGGAGCTTCTGTTCTCTCTTCTAATAGGTGGATAGAGTGCGTTAATTTATTGTGAGAGGTGAGGTAAATTTTGCAGATCCATGAGCTGTGACCCTGAATGCGGAGATGTATCAGATCGCACTAACTACCTGCCATTTGTTGAATTAGTCTGCTGTTTCTCGTGTCTGCACGAAACACTCAACCATGCTGAGGAACGAAGTCTCTGTAAGATCCAGGCGAAGATAGATTCCTCTTGCATCGGAATGACAAGCGGTAGTAATAAAGTTGAACTATAGCAGCAAAACCGGACAAAGCCAATTGCCCCGGCACCTGTCCCCGCGTGCCGGACTTATTTTGTCGTTTGCTTTACTCTCTTTTTAAAAATCCGTTTCCCAAAACTTATAACAGCAAAAACGATAAAGCCAATCACCAGTCCTGCTACAAGCTCCTGTACAAAAGCGGGGAGCGCCGGGAACAGGTGGTGAAAAAAATCAATATTGTGCACAAAAATACCGCCCGAAACCAGCACCAAAGCCACTGTGCCTATTACGCTCATGCTCCTGATGATTTTGGGGAGCGCCGCCACCAATATTTTCCCGATCCTGTCGGAAAAGCTGTTGTCCTTTTTGTTGAGCGCAATAAGCTTATACCCCAATTCATCCATTCGCACAATAAGGGCTACTATCCCGTACACACCCACCGTGGCAAGTACCGCGATCAGTGAAACCACTATAACCTGGGAAGCAATTGGGGTTCCCACCACCGTACCCAGGGCGATGATGACAATTTCCACGGAGAGGATAAAATCCGTAACAATGGCAGATCTCACTTTTTCTTTTTCTATCCGTAATATTTGTTCCTTCGTAAGATTTTCCGCCGGTGCAACCGCTTTAGCATGCCTGTGCGGTACAATGTATTCGTAAATTTTCTCTGCACCCTCATAAGCAAGATACAGTCCTCCGAGCACCAGGATAACGGTAACGGCTGCAGGAAGAAAAGCGCTGAGCAGAAAAGCAAAAGGAAGGATAATGAGCTTGTTTAAAAATGATCCTTTGGTGATGGCCCATAATACGGGGATCTCACGGTCTGAAACAAATCCCGATGCCTTTTCAGCATTCACGGCCAGGTCATCTCCCAAAATACCGGCAGTTTTTTTGGCAGCCACTTTACTCATCACAGCCACATCATCCATTAATGTGGCAATATCATCAAGCAGTGCAAATATTCCTGATGCCATCCGTATTGCTTCAATTTAAAAATATTATCCGCCCGTTTTGCTCCGGCGGCGTTGAGAGGTGAAGATACTGCATGCAAATTAAATCTGTGTGTTGCTGTGAGAAGCGGAAACCCACCCGCCCGGCTGAGTCGTTCAGGCCGGAGTTACCCCGGTCGGACCAGGCCAAAAGAGTGAAGCAATGGCAAATTCACCCATTCACTATCACTACTCACTATTCACCCATTCACTATTCACTACTCACTATTCACTACTCACTACTCACTATCCACTCATTCACTTCTTCTCCCTCCTCACCCTTCTCCCTGGGCGCAGAAGAGATTTTAAAACCGGCATAACAAAATTGTTTCCTATTTTTATAGCCGCCCGAAAAAAACAATAAATAAACAAGCACAATGAAAAGAAGAGATTTTATAAAAAACACGTCTGCCGGAACGCTGGCTTTCATGATTCCGTTTTCAATACCTGCCTCCAACAAAAAACTACGGGTTGCGCAGGTTGGCCTGGGTGCTATGGGATTAAATGATCTGAAAGACATTGCGTCTCATAAGTCGGTAGAGATCGTGGCATTATGCGATGTTGATGCGACCAAGCTCAATGCGGTAAAAGCCAGCTATCCCAACGCAAAAACCTTTTCCGATTACAGGGAAATGTTCAAAAGCATAGGCAATGGGATAGACGCTGTAGTGGTTTCAACTCCCGACCATGCACATGCGCCGGTTGCGTTGAGAGCCATGGAGATGAATAAAAATGTGTATTGCCAGAAACCGCTTACGCATTATATTTCCGAGTCGAGAAAAATGGACGCGTTAGCGCAACAGAAAAAGCTGATAACGCAAATGGGCATCCAGGTGCACTCCTTCTACGATTATAAACTGGCTACTAT
>NZ_DAOMOZ010000125.1:0-14509 GCF_035444585.1 Agriterribacter sp. | reverse complement strand
ACGGAACGCCCGGACTTGGGAAACAGGAAGTGCGCCTTGCCTATGTGCTCAATACGCAGGCAATTCATAAGGCAATGGATTGCCTGGAAAAAGCGCTTGAGGTATACAAGAACATCGTGTAGTGATGACAGCCTGATTCACCTGATGACTGATCTAAATGTATCCACTGCTCGCTTACCACGTATCCCTTACAATTCACCACCCGCTTCCCCAACTCCCCCTGTATTTTCTTCTTACAAACTGGTTGGCCGGTTCAAAATTGGTGATGCGCATATTTTCGCCATCCCAGAGCAATTGTTTCCTGCCGTGGAATTTCCGGTTGCCTTTTGCATCCGTTTCAAAATGATTATAGCTGTGCACCGCAAGGTTACCCATGAGTACGGTTTCGGTTAATGGTCCCGATTTATCAAAAGAAGAGCTTGTATACGCGCCAAATCCCTGCTTGCAGGCCTTTACCCATTGCTGCTGGTGTCCTTCGGTACCTTCTTCCACGAAAGCAAATTTTGATTTCGGAAGTTCGGTTTCCTTCATTTTTCGGGTGGGCAGCAGCGTTGGGTTACGGCCAAAGAGCCCGGCCATGATCTTCCCCTTTGTGCCTTCAAAAATGATCCCGCCGTCGTATTCGCCCATTTCTTCATCGGGAAGCAGTTCAACAGGGCATACCAAACCATTTCAACCGCAGGCATGTTTTCCCTTGCCGGGAACTGTATATGTGTTTTGGCAGAAGGGGGATAGCTGTCGGTGTAAATGGCTTCTTCAAAAAACCCTGTATATACCGAGCCCACGCTGGTCTCCACTGCAACCGGGTAACCCAGCTTCAATGCGCGGTAGGGCACATCAATAAAATGACAACCCATATCACCAAGCGAGCCCGTTCCAAAATCAACCCAGCCCCGCCATATGGCCGGCAGGTAAGCGGGATTATACTCCCTGGAAGGCGCTGTGCCCAGCCACAGCTCCCAATCTAATTCTTTGGGTACACTATGCTTTCCCGTGGGAGCGGGTACGCCCTGGGGCCAGGTGGGGCGGTTCGTCCATACATGCACGGTATGCACATCGCCGATGATCCCGTCCTGCACCCAGGTTTCAATAAGGCGGGTGTCGTCGCCGCTGCTGCCCTGGTTGCCCATTTGAGTAACCACTTTGTATTTTGCCGCGGCGCGGGTAAGCATCCGGGCTTCGTAAATATCGTGGGTGAGCGGTTTTTCGCAATACACATGTTTGCCTGACTGCAGGGCAGCCATGGCCTGCACAAAATGCATATGGTCGGGCGTGGTAATGATCACTGCATCAATGTTTTTACTTTCCTTTTCAAGCATCTGCCGGAAATCTTTATAATAGGGCGCTTTGGGCCATCGCTTCCGCCCGTTTACCGCCTGGCGGTCATCCACATCGCAAAGCGCTACTATATTATCCGATCCTTTATTAAATGCATAAGGCAGGTTTACTTCCGCTTTACCGCCCACACCTATGCCGGCGATATTTAATTTATCGCTGGGAGCGGTATATCCTTTTCCCAGCACATACCGTGGTACAATAAAAAAGCCTGAAGCGGCAAGCGCCGTATGCTGTATAAATTTTCTGCGTGAATTGTTTTTCGTGCGGGCAGGCATAATATAAAATTTTCCGTTAAGGTAGGAAGAAGTTCGGAAGTTTATGATTTGTACCTGCCGGTTTTCGTTTCCTGCGGGCATTTCTGTTATATGCGCCCAAAACCCGGTACATATAGCTCCTGCCGTTGGGAGACGTGGGAACCGGGCTGCAGAGGTTTCTCCGGAAAAGCAGTTCTCTTCTTTTGAAACGATCCCGCTTCGATGTTTTCAGGGTAGTAATGTGACGATTCAGTTAACTTTGATGCAATGTCATGAAGCGGCTTTTACTACTTATACCGGCAATTCTCTTTATACCGGCAATTTATGCAGCCGGCAACGAGCCCGGTAATGGGTATGCTGCAACCGCGGTTTTTATAAAGAAAGACCCCACAGCAAATTTTTGGAAATGGTTCAAAGCAAATGAAAAACGGCTCAGGAAATTTGAGGAAAACCCCAATGCCTG
The DNA here is from genome assembly GCF_035444585.1 of Agriterribacter sp. Lineage (GTDB taxonomy): Bacteria > Bacteroidota > Bacteroidia > Chitinophagales > Chitinophagaceae > Agriterribacter. The sequence continues at coordinate 12,454 of NZ_DAOMOZ010000125.1, read as the reverse complement.
TTTGAACGAGTTGCTGGAACAGGTAAAGAAAATACGGTCAGGACTTGCCATTGAGCTGGAGCCACCCCAAAATGGCATCATTCGCATGACGGTTTCTGCCGATGGAAATGAAGACCTGTTTGAACTTGTTCGGCAGGTGGTTAACAAGGCACCTGCAATAAAAGGATGGAAGTTCATCGCTTTCCGGCAAAGGATGGCCCCGGAACAATTAAGGAGAATGAAACTGAAAGCACAGCATCACGAACTGGACCCCGAACAAATGAAATTCTTTCCCGTAATCAATGGCGACACCCTCGACCTGATCATTTATGCAAAGGGCATAACGGAAGAAAACTATAACCAGGTAGCCTATGGCGGACTGCTTTTGCTCGACAATATTCTTGGTGAATACGACTGTGCGACAAAAGTGCGCAGCTACGACTTTCATGATATGCCGTCGGCAAAGGAAGAACTGGAAGGGTTGCTCCCGCTTTTAGAGCTGGCAGCATACGTTGACCAATTCCACAGCGTAAAAAATAACTTGTGACTGGTTCTTTGCCGCCCGGCAAAAGAAGAGCAAATTTCAAATCGTTATAATCCTTCGAGATCTGTCTCACTTAACGATGTTCAGTAGTTCCTGTACCTGCAGGCTTTAGCTACATTAATTTCTGTTTCCCGCTTTTTGTGTTTCTAAAATAAGCCGTCAAAGATAAAATGAGCATTCCTGCTGCAGTAAGGTAGATCCAGGCGGGAATTGGTATAGGGTCACCGGCAGCATAGGAATGTAATCCGGACAGATAGTAATTTACCCCGAAGTAAGTAAATATAATTGACCATATCGCCCACAGGCTCACAATATTAAAAGTTAGTTTACCCCTGAGTTTCGGAACCAGTCTCAGGTGGAGTACCACGGCATAAAATATAACCGAAATAAATGCCCAGGTTTCTTTGGGATCCCAGCTCCAATACCTCCCCCAGCTTTCGTTGGCCCACATTCCTCCCAAAAAAGTACCTATGGAAAGGGCAAAGAGTCCTACGGTTAAAGCCATTTCATTGACTATGGTCATCTCCTTGATGGAATGCGCTATTTTGTTAGTGGGTTTTGCGCTGAACAGTATTAATGAAATCACGCTCAATACAGCCGACAGCCCAAAGAATCCGTAACTGGAAGTGATGATGCCTACATGAACCATAAGCCAATAGGATTTTAGAACCGGTTCCAGAGGAGTGATCTGCGGATCGAGCATGGATCCTCCGTGCGCAAACCCCATCATGATCATGGCAACCAAAGCTCCGGCTGCAGGAATAAAGGCATTGCGGTTCCTGTAAAGAAGCAGTCCCGAGAGCACACCGATACCGGAAATAAATACAATAGCCTCATAGCCGTTGCTCCAGGGAGCATGCCCGGAAAGATACCAGCGAACGGCTAAAGTTATCCCCTGAATGGCCAGCGCTGCGATCATTATTGCCAACAGCGCTTTGGTGAGCATACGGATCATGCGATTATATTTTGACCCCGACGAAAACACTTCCGCAAAACCAAGCATGATCATACACATGCCCAAAAAGCTGTACGCTATCATCAGCCAAAAGAAAACGTTCAGATGATTATAGAGAATTTCCAGATTGACTTTTGAGCTCGACGGAACGATCTTTTTTCCCCAAACCTGCTGGTATTCACGGATGTCTTCAATGCTTTTATCCGCATTGTTATAGTTCCCGGTTTTCAGACCTTCTTTTACTCCGTTAAAATAATTGGTCAGAAGAGGATAAGCTGTCTGGTCAATTTCTACAGCGCTTTCTTCAGAGCTATAGATCCAACTCCTCCATGTTTGTGCCGGATCATTTTTTACAGGAATGATCCGGGTATAATATCCAAAAGCGATACTGCTAAAAATATTGAATCGTTCTGTAACTTCTATAACCCCCTTGTCGTAATTGGACTGGTTGGCTTTTCGCTTGCTGAAAGATTTGTTATACTGTTTTTCCAGCTTAAATATTCCGGTATTCGGGTCTACAAGGTTCGTATAAGAAGTATAACCTTCTGCATTGGCGCCGGTTTCTTTTATCAGTTCATCACCTCCTTTTTGACTTACTTTAATCAGTGGTTCATTGGCCCAATACCCTGGGTCAACCTGCATGGAAATAAACCATTGTTCCGAAGACAGGGTGAGCGGCCCTTTTTGATATGCATCTTTCTTGTAAATCTTCCTGAGCATTTCCAGCGTGTGTGTATTCACAGGTTTAATACGGCCCTGAAAATCCTGAACCAGGAGATGTCCGAATTTTTTAGCATGAGCCGGGTCAATAATTCTGTTGGAATCCAGCTCACCGGGTTTTGCAAACTGGTCGGCTGGTCCTGGTTCATGCCGCGGAACGGTCGTCATATCATTTGTTGCGGCTGTACTGTTCTGGGCGAAAGAGGGATTTATTCCGGGCGCCAAAAGCAATAAAAAAGGCAAAAGAATAAAACTTTTCCTGTGCATTTTTTTTAATGAATGATTCAATTTCCAGAAATGAGTGCCTTTCCAGAACAGCGTGAAAAACAGTCCTGTAAACAACAGGAAATATCCAAAGTAAGTAACATTGGTACCCCACCTGTCTGCATTTACAGAAAGGATGGTCCCGCTTTCATCAGGGAAATAACTTGCCTGAAAAAACCGGTATCCCCGGTAATCCATCACATTATTCATAAAAATGACATGCTGTTCTTCCGTTCCTCCGTCAATGACTGTTATCTTACTTTCATAAGATGACGGGTTGTTTGACCCCGGATAACGATCGAGCAGAAAATCATCACAACGCAAAGAGAAATCCGTATAGAGTATTTTGGAACCAAATCCCAAAGACACATTCAGCCCATTGATGCTTACGGTTTTATTGAATCCGGTAACGCCCTGTCCGCCTTTGATCAACAGTGTGTCGCTTTCATTTCCTGAGTTCAATTCTACCTGGATGGCGCTCAAAAGATTTTTATCCGCCGGGTCATTTTTGTCCCCGTTGTAATAGACTATTTTTCCTTTGAAAGATTTTTTTGGAATGATAAAACGGGCATTATCAATGGTATAAAGTGCCCTGTGATTGAGGTTAGCGGGCTCATTTGCTTTAATGTTGCCGGAATGTTGAGCCAATAATGCAGGATCGGTTACCATACCCATTTGCTGTCCTTCCATAGACATATACTGCGCGTTGACCGGAGAGGCAATCGTTAGGATACCATCCTTTTCTGTTAATTGAACGGCGCCCTGTGCGGGGTTGTTGAAACTGAATATCGTTCCGTCAATGTTTTTGATTTCACCTTCGGGAATATAATTATTCAATCTGCCTCCCTGTGCTATAGATACAATGTTGAGGATCTTCTTTCCGGATTCCGTTGTTTGCACAGAGTCTTTAGCCAGCGGAATATAATCGAGGGTTTTTAAAGAAATGGTTTTATTGTCAAACCGGTAATCCTGTTCAAAGGTTCTTTTGAAAGGCCACCTGGTGTCTTTAGCATTAAAATAAGACATCATGTAGGGGTGTTTGTCATACCTGAGTGTTTTCTTTCCATCGGTTACATTCAGTTGGAAATAAGTGAGGTCGCTTATAATTTCATTGGTGGTCTGCCTTTCTTTGATCGGCATTTGTCCTTCAAAACTGATGTAGCGTGTGATGGCGCCTCCAATGAACATAAAAATAAAAGCCAGGTGAAATACCAGCAGCGGCCATTTTTCTCTTTTTGTAAGACTGTAGGTTTTAATATTTGCAGCGAACAAAATGATCAGCCAAAGCATCAGGATCTCAAACCATGCCGAATTGTAAATGAGTGTTTTTGCAGTAGCTGTATCATAGTCATTTTCCACAAAAGTTGCAACGGCCATAGAAATGCCGAACAATAGCAGAAGAACCGTCATGGTACGGGTGGAGAACAGGATTTTTTTCAGGCGTTTCATTTCGTTTCCAACGATTTAAACCTCGTCTCAATTTGCGGGGGATTTTTGTAAGCGGCACACATTTTATCAGTGCCGGATTTTGATAAAAAAAGCATCTCTTTAAGGCGTTTTTCCTTTTGGGATTGGGTCCCCTAAAGAGATGCATACAAAAGCGGTATATCTGATTGGTTAATTTTTTATTTTTTACACTACCATGCCTACAGGGATTTCAGATATTCAGTAAGATCGGCCTTTTCGGCAGTACTTAACTTAAGATCTTTTACTTCATTGTATCTTGTTACTACGTCAGCCAGGGTTTCTGCAGAGCCATCGTGAAAATAAGGAGGGTGTTGCCAGATACCTTTTAATGGTGTAACTCTCCACTGCTTTGTGGCCGACCGGTTTACATAATCTTTATCCACCGCCACGGAGGCGCTTTGAGGATGTAATTTTCCACCGTCTGTAACATCGGTAAATAAAGGCCCGGAATGACAACTCGCGCACTGTGCTTTACCCATAAAAAGCACTTTGCCTTTAGCCGCGGCAGCAGCGTCAAATGAATTGGCAGGTGGTTCAGGCGCTGCAATAGAATATTGATATGCCTGTAAAGCCGGAAGTTTATCTGTTACCAAATCATCACCTTCCCTGTGATCAACTACCCAGCCGTCAAGACGTGCATCAGCAAAATAACCGTGGCCGTGCATTTGGGTAACCGCTACATACCTGTTCCAGTAAGCCACAGGTCCCGCAGGCTCATGTTCTACATCCCCGTCACCGGTGAAAATTGCTTTGGGAAGGCCGTATAAACCATATGCAGGTGGGATGACAACCGGGTTATTCAGGCCATCATGGTTGAATCTGGGGTCGTAAAAACCAGGCTTCCAGGAAGCGTAAATATCTTTTGTAGCCTGGTCTAAGGCGGGAGACAAAGAGATGATCAAACCAGGGTTTAGATCCCTGTTTGGCCAACCGTCCAAACGCTCCCCTATACCTGGCGCAAACGAGTCGTCAACAGTTGAATGACACAGCGCGCAGGTAATTCCCATTCTGACCAACGTTAAAGTACCATCCGGGTTTTGGCTTACCTGCCCTTTTACCCCAACCACAGCATTGTTTTGTAACAGCACAAGCGTGGTTTGAGGGTCATCTAAATCAACCTGGCCTGCTTGTATTGCGGCAACAACAGCGGCCGGCAAAGCAGAAGCATCTACCTTTAAACCCACAGCCAAAGCGGTACTGGGACTTACTGCGGCTTCTATGACCTCGTTCATATGTAACTGATCTGTCCAAAACGTTTCATCGCCAAAAGTCTCGTATCGGAATACCTCCTGACCCTGCTGAACCAATTGCGGATCCAATGGGGGTAAATTTACGTCGCCCTTACCGGGAGGAATGCGTCCACGATCATTTTTTTTACAACTAAAAAGACTAACCATAGCAATTAGCAGCAGCGTAGAAATCATAAGCTCTTTTTTCATGATCTTTTTTTCTGTTTATTGTGCGTTAATAATAATCTTCCAGTGATGCTGAATTCAATCGAACCCCGGTTTCAGTAAGATTAGATGAATAACACTCAATTTGGTTACAAAAGGATAAAGTTTAATCTTCCCGTCAATGTATCATCAATTATTTGAAGTTATCTTGTCCTGATAACAATTTGTCAGCCGGCAAACAGGTTTAAAAAATATTTTGGAAAAATTGATATGAGGGTAGGAACCGTTATTGCTGCCACAGCAAAAAGTTATCAACGGTAGTAAGACAGGATAGGAATTGTTTTAAATTTGCCGGCTTGTGCAGAAAGTATTATCCAAATGATTACAACCAGGTCGTTCGTAACATATCATGATTCTCCTGTTGGCACACTTCAGATTAAAAGCTCTGCTGAAGCCATTCATGCCATACTGTTTGTAAACGCATGGAAAGGGCCGAAGCTTGATGAGGATGAAATGAGGGATAGCGGGCACAGTGCTCTTGTGAAATTATGTACCGCACAGTTAGATGAATATTTTGAAGGGAAGCGGCGGGTATTTGATTTTCCTTTTACGCAGGAGGGTACTGCGTTTCAGCAAAAGATATGGAATGCGCTGCTGGAAATACCATTCGGGAGAACCATTTCTTACATGGAGTTAGCCAAACGAACAGGCAATATAAAAGCCATTCGTGCGGTGGGAACCACCAATGGAAAAAATCAATTGAGCATTGTAGTGCCCTGTCATCGTGTGATCGGCGCCAACGGAAGCCTGGTGGGCTATGGCGGCGATCTGTGGCGAAAAAAATGGCTGCTGGATCATGAAGCGAAATATGCATACGGGGTGCAGGAGCTGGGAGACTGGTGAAGTATGGTTGCAAGTTGCAGGTTTCAGGGTGCAGGGAGAAGAGGAGGAACGATAGACGGGAAAGGTAAAAAATTTCTCTTCCCGCTTCTCACCGCAGGTTTAAGGTATGAGGCTGCAAACCCGGAACCCGGTCTGATCTCAAATCTTAAATTTCAAATATCAATCCGAAGGGGGGAAGCCCGTTCTTATATCCCTTCTTTTCATTTTCAAATTACCGGCTTACTGTATGTTCCTGGCAGAAAAAGCAGCGGCATGAACCGGTTGCGTGCGGCCAATGCGGGACTTTGAGTATATACATTTTGAAATAAGCTCTTTATGAATAGCTTATATTTGGCGTGTGATAGTAACCGTTTGTTTAAAATAATATAGTATGAAACCCGTAGTTCAAATTTCCCTGGATCTTACAAATATTGATGAAGCCCTTGAAACAGCCGCATTGGCCATGCGTGCCGGTGTAGACTGGCTGGAGGCGGGCACGCCATTGATCCTTGCAGAAGGTCTGCATGGCGTTCGAAAATTGCGCGAAGCTTTTCCCGGTATTCCCATTGTAGCCGATTTAAAAACAATGGACGGCGGTTATCTTGAAGCCGAAATGATGGCAAAGGCCGGTGCTACACACGTGGTTGTAATGGCAAGAGCGCATGAAGAAACCATTAAATGCGTGGTAAAAGCAGGGAAAGATTTTGGTGCGAAAGTAATGGGCGACAACCTGGGATGCCCCGATATGGTTGCGGCGGGTAAATGGTTGGAAGACCTGGGTTGTGATTATGTGATCCATCATATAGGTTACGACGAAAGACGGGGCATAGCGGCGCAGGGTAAACGTATGCCCAGTCCGCTGGACCAGTTGCGCGAAGTAGTGAATGCGGTTACTGTTCCTGTACAGGCAGTGGGCGGACTGAGCCTGGAACAAGCCATCCGTTGCCCGGAGTATGGGGCGCCATTAGTGGTGCTGGGTGCACCGCTTACCATTGATGCCGATGCATTTAAAACCGCCGATGGCGACCTTGAAAGCTCATTGCGCCTGATCTGTGAAAAAATACATGCGTATGGAGAAATTTGAAATTTGAGATGTATTCGTTTCGGCACATGCTGTGCATCATTGATATCAGGATCAGATTTCAAATAAGCAGTTTAATTGGGTTATGGCTGATGCCTTAGCCCTGGCGCCACAGTCGGCTTAATATCAAATTTCAAATCATAAATTTTAAATCGTTATATGAAATCAGCAGCAGTAGTAAATTATGCACCGGAGAAAGGGTCGGTTGAGATCCGTGAAATAGCGCAGCCGGAGATCGGTGAAGACGATGTATTATTGGAAGTGGCCAATGTGGGCGTTTGCGGCAGTGACCTGCACCAATGGACAGCCGATCACAGCTGGCATGTAAACTACCCCGTGGTTCTGGGACACGAATTTGGCGGGCATATTGTGGCTTTGGGCAGCCGTGTAGCGGGCTGGAAGGAAGGCGACCGTGTGGTGAGTGAAACAGCAGCGGTAATAGATCCCAACAGTCCCATGACCAGGAGCGGTTTGTATAATTTGGATCCTTCGCGCAAGGGTTTTGGTTATGGCGTAAATGGTGCCATGACAAAATACGTACGCGTCCCGGCCCGGTGCCTTCACCGTGTACCCGACCAGTTGGCATTTGAGCAGGCCTGTTTAACAGAGCCCTGCTGTGTGGCATTTAATGCTGTGGTGGAAAACAGCAGGCTGAAGCCCGGCGACAGGGTAATTGTTTTGGGGCCCGGCACCATCGGTATTCTTTGTGCGGCAATGGCAGGGCTCTGTGGTGCAGAAGTAGCCATTGTAGGACTGGAAGCCGACAAACACCGCCTTGAAATAGCAAAACAATATGGTTGTGAAGCCATCATAAGCGATGCAACCGCCTGGGCTACGCAACGGGATGGATTGGGTGCAGATTGTGTCATTGATGCTGCAGGGGCCAGTATTACCCTGAAGATGGCCATGCAACTGGTACGTCCCAAGGGGCATATCGCAAAAGTAGGCTGGGGTCCGCAACCATTGGGCTTTTCGCTCGACCAGCTGGTACAAAAAAATGTAACCCTGCAGGGCAGCTTCAGTCATAACTGGCCAATATGGGAAAGAGTGATCGCCCTGCTGGCAAGCGGACAATTGGATGTAAAGCCCATTATCGGCGGCGTATGGCCCGTAACCGAATGGCACGAGGCATTTGAAAAAATGCATAAAGGAGAGGTGGTGAAGAGCGTGTTGAAACCAGTGTAGCCAGTTTGTAGTTTATGGTTTATTATTTGTAGTTAACAGCAATACTAAACCATACGCTTTTCCTCCTGCCGGCTATTGGTTTGGAAGCCTGGAGTGTAAAGAACCATAAACTGTAAACAACAAACCATAAACTATCCTTCCCGTTAGCTATTAGCTTTGAAGCCTGGGGTATAAAGAACCATAAACCACTAACCATAAACTATAAACTATTCTTCCAATGCGTTTACAAAACAAAGTAATCATCATCACCGGAAGTTGCACGGGTATTGGAAAAGCCATTGCGCAACGCTGCGTGGCGGAAGGCGCCCGTGTGGTAATTCACGGGTTGGAAAAAGAATGGGGCGAAGCGGTTGTGGCAGAGTTGGGAAAAGATAAAGCGGTGCTGCTTATAGAAGACATCAGCAATGAAGGTGCGCCGCAGCGGCTGGTGGATATGGCTGTTAATACGTATGGACAATTAGATGCCGTGGTCAATAACGCGGCTATTGTGGCTTCTTCCAATATACATACCACCGATCTTGATTTTTTGAGAAAAATATTAGAGGTCAATACCATTGCTCCTTTTGCATTAATAAAAGCCGCATTGCCGCATCTTCGCAAACAAAGCGGCTGTGTGCTCAATATCGGATCGGTAAACGCCTTTAGCGGTGAGCCCAATTTGATGGCATACAGTATATCAAAAGGTGGTTTAATGACACTCACCCAAAACCTGGGCGATACGCTTTTCAGGGAAGACGGCGTAAGGGTGAACCAGATCAATCCCGGGTGGGTGCTTACCGAAAATGAGGCTATCCGTAAACGCGAGCACGGACTGCCAGACGACTGGTATAAAGATCTGCCCAACGTGTATGCACCTGCAGGCCGTATCATTTGGCCGGCAGAAATTGCCGCTGCCGCTGTATACTGGCTGGCCGATGAATGCGGCCCCATAAGCGGGCAGGTGATGACCCTGGAACAATACCCGTTCATCGGCCGCAATCCGCCGAAGGATACTTCTACTATACCGGTGAAACCCGGGGGAAATACCAAATAATAAATTACAAGAACCAAATTACAAGAACCAAATAAATAAATCCGAAGCCGGAAGCTCTAAATCCGAAGGAATACAAACCTGAAACTTGTAACCTGTTCCAAGATGTGGTCGGTACCTGACGAAAGGAAGGTCAGACCGCATTTGAAGGAAAGCATGAAAGGGCTATAAAAATTATAGATGAAACCTACAATACTTACACCCTACAGGTTACCTTTCTACTCAAATCACAAAAAACAATAATTGCAAACCTGCCCGTAGAGAATGCTAAATTCAAAGCGGAAAGTTCGAAATTCGAAAAAGATAGTAGTCAAGCCCCTTTGATCTAATAAGAAAGAGTAAAACAAAAAATATAGTACGGTGCCTAAATTATTACTGGTTTTATTTTTTTTCTCATTACATGCAACAACCTTTACACAAACCGTTATAAGGGGAGTGGTATATGATGCTGAAACGAAGGCGCCGCTATCTTATGTGAATATAGGCATCAAAAATAAAAATATTGGTACAGTATCCCGGGCAAACGGAACTTTCTCAATTGAAATACCGGCACAAAACGAAGTGGATACGCTGACATTCTCTATGGTCGGCATCCGTAAAAGACAGCTTCCCGATCTTCATAAATCTGCCCGGCAACCATAATGCAAAACGGAAAAGAAATTTCAGTGTCGTTTATTTGCTGGATGGCAATGCTTATTTTGATGCAGTTGCCGAAGAAATAGGAAAGCAAAAAAAAGATGCGATCCTGGTAGGTATCGGTTATAAGAATGCTTTTCTCATGGATTCATTGCGGAACAGGGATTATACATTTCCCCAGGCAGCGCCACAGGACAGTTTTCCCATAAGCGGAGGCGCTGACCGGTTCCTGGCGTTTATAAAAACCGAACTCATACCGTTTATTGACAAAACCTATCGCACTGATACCGCTGACCGTAGTTTGATGGGACATTCATTGGGAGGGTATTTTACCTTGTTTGCCATGCAACAGGGATTATTGAACAGCAATAATACATTTAAGCAGTACGTTGCTGCCAGCCCGTCATTGTATTATGGCGACCAATATCTTTTTAAAACGTTACAAAATACTGAGCCGGGCAGTGCCGATCCTCAAGCTTTGATTTTGACCATCGGCGAAAATGAATTAAAGGAAGATACAACAGTTCATGAATATTTTGATTTGTTTGTAAAGTATATGAATGATGAAAAATATAAAAACATAAAATTGATCACCGAAGTATTCCCGTCATTCGAGCATATGGACACAGGGATCCCAACTTTTGCAAAAGCATTACAGGAATTAAGATAACTCATTGGATATTAAATTTTAAAATTCTCAATTTCCACATTCCTCACATTCACCCGCTGCGGTCTGACGCTCCATCTGTCGCGTACCGACCGCTTCATTTTCACATCTCCACATTCACCACATTTCCCACATTTCTTTTTTATTTCAAGTAATTTTGGTCATACTCATTTGGAACGAATATGTTAAAGCTCCCCGTATACTTGGATAACAATGCTACTACACCGGTTGATCCGGAAGTGCTGCAAGCCATGCTCCCTTACTTTACGGAGCATTTCGGCAATGCTGCCAGCCGCAATCATAGTTTTGGCTGGGTAGCTGAAGAAGCGGTGACCCAGGCACGCGAACAGGTGGCGCAACTGATACATGCAGCACCTTCTGAAATTGTTTTTACATCCGGCGCTACCGAAGCCATTAACCTGGCCATGAAAGGGGTATATGAAATGTATTCCACAAAAGGCAATCATATTATAACCTGTGCTACCGAACACAAAGCGGTGCTGGATACCTGCAAACATTTGGAAAGATCGGGTGCGGAGCTGACTTGCCTGGAGGTGAACCGTGAGGGGATAATTGATTTGAATTTGCTGAAGGCAGCGATCCGGCCAAATACAGTGCTCATCAGCATTATGACGGCCAACAATGAAACGGGCGTGCTGCAGCCGGTGAAGGAAATAGGCGCTATCGCTAAACAGCATGAAATTATTTTCTTTACAGACGCCACGCAGGCTGCAGGTAAAATACCCGTTGATGTGCAGTCCGATAATATAGATCTGCTTTGCCTGTCGGCACATAAGATATACGGTCCCAAAGGCGCAGGCGCTTTATATGTGCGCAGGAAGAACCCCCGTGTTCGGCTGGCAGCTCAGATAGACGGCGGCGGTCATGAAAAAGGCATGCGCAGCGGTACGCTGAACGTGCCCGGCATAGTGGCTTTAGGCAAAAGCTGCGCGTTGGGCATGCAAAAAATGGATGAAGAATCCAAACGCATCGGCGGATTAAGGGACCAGCTTGAAAAAAGTTTATTACAGTTGAATAACGTTGCGGTAAATGGAAATAGAGTGCACCGCCTTCCTAATGTAACCAATTTATCTTTTGCAGGGATACCCGGCAACAGGCTGTTAACAGAGATCAGCCGTACGATAGCCGTGTCCTCCGGCTCTGCCTGCACTTCTGCCAATCCCGAACCGTCGCATGTACTGAAAGCAATGGGAGCAGCAGATGACCTTGCTAAAAGTTCCATCCGTTTTGGATTGGGAAGATTTACCACGCAGGAAGAAATTGAATATGCCGTTGAAACGGTAAAAAAGATCCTGCAAAACCTGTGAGGTTTGCAGCGTTGCAAGTCTCACAGGTTTTGCCCCCTGAGTTTAGGAAACTCTTTTTCCAGCGCCAAATACAGCGATCGAAAAATAGCGAACTGCCGCATATATATTCTATGTTTTTCCCTGTGGGGATAAAATGTTTTACCGGCTTCGGAGAATGAGCGGGCGGCACTGAGATTTTCTGATAGGCCGGTTGCAAAGCGCCCCAGCATGGCTGCGCCGGTAGCGGATGCATCTGCCTGGTCATTCACCACCAATTTTTTATTGAATATCACTATTGTCCGACTAAAATAAGCTAAAATGAGACAAAAAAGGGCAGTTCGTT